>NZ_JALKVM010000051.1:0-3883 GCF_057440575.1 Johannesbaptistia floridana | reverse complement strand
AGTAATGAGTAAGGAAGTAATTAGTAATGAGTAAGGAAGTAATTAGTAATGAGTAAGGAAGTAAGGAAGTAATTAGTAAGGAAGTAATTAGTAAGGAAGTAATGAGTAAGGAAGTAATATCAAGTCCGTTTAATCAGTTATATTATGAGATATTGATGCAAATATTTAAAAACCATCTTTCTCCCCTGCTCCCGGAGCTCCCCCTCTCCCGGAGCTCCCCCTCTCGCCTGTTAGCCAATTTCTGTACTTTTTTGGGAGTGCTTTGATATGAGTTAAAGCTTACTATGAGATAAACTCACAGTAAATTCAGATTCATATTTAATAGGCGATCGCTCTCACTGTATTATAAAAATAGTTATTTAGCCGTTTAACTGTCTAACTGTTTCTACCGATAGAGATAGGGCTTCAGCCACTTGTTCAATACTTAAACCCATTCCTAATAATTTTGGTATAGAATCTCTGACAGATTGTTCTACAGTATCTGCTCGTTGTTTTTCAGCTTCTGCTCGTTGTTTTTCAGCTTCTGCTCGTTGTTTTTCTACTTCTGCTCGTTGTTTTTCTACTTCAGCCCGTTGTTTTTCTACTTCTGCTCTTTCGCTACCTGTCAGGAGTAACTCTCCTTGTTGATTCCACCATCTTAACCAATACTGATGTTGATTTTGATAACTTCCTCTCCACAATCCTAACTCTATTCCCAATCTCTCTAAGGGATAATGTCCTCTTTCGTTGGCATTTATCCTCTCATAGACACCATCTACTAAATGATATACTTCCAATTCTTGGTTTTTAATTACATAAATTCCATAGTACGGTATGCGAATTATTTGCTCATATACCCAAAATTTCCCTGGTTTTTGCTGATTATCGCTCCTTGCTGGAGTTCGGTCTCTTTCTTCATCCCCATTACCACTAGCAAATTCTAAGGCAATCAATGGGGCTAAATGTTCTCTCCACAACACATAAGACCTTCTAATTTGCCCATCAAGTAAAGGTGGTACATTGGGAACATAAAACCAATCTGGTGCTTCAGCACCTTTTTCTGGGGGTTCGGTTTCTCGCCAATAAATGCCACAATCTTGACCGATGGCATATTGTCCATCGGGGTGAATTTCCCGGAGAATTGGGCCTAGGGAGTCAGTTAAAATGATACTTTGGGGATGTTCTTGAAAATTTTTCACGAAGGTACCATCAGAGTCGGGGAGTTGGGTATGATCTGGAAATGGTGGGGGAAGAGCGATGGATTCTCGTTGTTGAGTCATACTTACTTTTGATAGAGAAGTGTAATCTAAATTGAGGTTTTGTTGATGTTTGGTTAATGATTTAAGTAAGGGAGTTGCCGGAGACATCAATATTATTGTCGGCTTTATTGTCGGCTTTTAGCTTTCCTTAAACCATGTAATTAGATCTGCATCTAAGCTTAGTGTTATTTGCTGTTTTCTTTGATTATAAAATACACCTCTTTTTGCATTACTCCAGTCATTAACTTCAGGAATGTCTTGAGTATTAATCTCGTTTTCTGGTAATTTTGATAATGCTTCTAACTCTTTTTGTTGTTCTGTAGTTAGTTGCTTAAAACTCTCCTTCTTCATAAGCTCTCTTCACCAGCATTTTGATTGTAAGTTTCAGAGTTCCCTATCAAGGATAGCATCTTGAGCTCAGATCTTGCATCTTTACCTAATGTTACTGGTGGGGGTTGAGTAATGAGTAATGAGTAATGAGTAATGAGTAATGAGTAATGAGTTAAAGAATTAATGCGATCGCCCTTGAAAATTTGTTGACCCTAAAGGCGTATTCAGTATTTTTGTTCTCCTGATGCGTGATGCGATTTTAGGCGAAAGAGAAATGAACTTTTTCTGAGGTTAATTTAGTACATAAGTTCTGGTGCTTTGCTCTGAGCTGATCGTGAGATGTCCGTTATACATTCTCGCATTCGCTCATTACCGCTCTGTAAATCAGCAACTTTTGGCAAAGATGCAAGATCTGAGCCTATGGTATTTTAGGGAATTAATGGCGATCGCCAAAAAGGAAGAATTAATTATTAAATTTGGAAAAATTTGTGTTAAGTTTAATTAATGAAGACTTCATACTTAGATCAAAGCACCAATGTCATAAGCTACTATTGGAGTTGGAAAGGAAAAAAACTACCAGTATAACTACTGAATGATTCAGGGAAAAACTGCCGAACCATAAGTTTAAGAATTTTCCAATTCAACAGTTTAATTACTTGGTAATAAAGCTTTGTTCTGAGTAAGAAAAAAAGTCTCACTTAACCCAAACAATTAACCATAAATACGATAGTAATCATATTTAGGATTATCTAGCTTCATGTTCACAAAACAAGTTACAGACTCAAAAGCTTATCAGTGGTTTCAAGAAAGATTAGAGATTGAAGCCATTTCCGATGACATAACCTCAAAATATGTGCCTCCTCACGTCAATATCTTCTATTGCCTAGGAGGAATCACCCTGACTTGCTTCCTAATCCAGTTTGCTACTGGATTCGCCATGACTTTTTATTATAAGCCAACTGTAACAGAAGCGTTTACTTCAGTTCAGTACATCATGAACGAAGTTAACTTTGGTTGGTTAATTCGTTCTATTCATCGTTGGTCTGCTAGTATGATGGTACTAATGATGATTCTCCATACCTTCCGTGTTTATCTCACTGGTGGATTCAAAAATCCCCGTGAATTAACTTGGGTAACTGGAGTAGTGTTAGCAGTAATCACAGTATCCTTTGGAGTAACAGGTTACTCTCTACCTTGGGACCAAGTTGGTTACTGGGCGGTTAAAATCGTTTCTGGTGTTCCCGCGGCCATCCCTGTAGTAGGTGACCAAATTGTAGAATTGATGAGAGGTAGCGCTAGTGTTGGACAAGCAACCCTAACTCGCTTCTATAGTCTACATACTTTTGTACTACCATGGATGATTGCTGTATTTATGTTGTTACACTTCTTAATGATTCGCAAACAAGGTATATCAGGTCCTTTGTAAACTGAAACATTTGTAACAGCAAAAAAAAATTAGGAGTGATGAGATAAGAATATCACTCAATTATACCGTCAGACTTTTTAAGGAGAACCAAGAGTAAAATGTCTACTTTAAAAAAACCGGATCTCAGTGATCCTCAGTTAAGAGCTAAACTAGCTAAAGGTATGGGGCACAACTACTACGGTGAACCCGCTTGGCCGAATGATCTTCTCTACACTTTCCCTGTAGTAATTTTAGGGACTATAGGCTTGTGTGTAGGTTTAGCAGTTTTAGACCCATCTATAATAGGAGAACCAGCAGATCCTTTTGCAACACCATTAGAAATTCTACCTGAATGGTATTTCTATCCAGTGTTCCAAATCCTACGTATTGTTCCCAACAAACTTTTAGGAATTGCAGCAATGGCTTCTATTCCTCTAGGTTTGATGATTGTGCCATTCATCGAAAGCGTCAACAAGTTTCAAAATCCTTTCCGTCGTCCCTTAGCAACTACAGTATTTTTAATCGGTACTATTGTAACCATGTGGCTAGGTATCGGCGCTACTTTCCCTCTAGATGAATCTTTAACCTTAGGTTTATTCTAAGAAGAGTAGAAGAAGGAAACTTTAAAAGCAAATATTTTTTCAAGGAGACCTTTTTTTTGATTCAGTTATTGATGATGAAGATAATTGAACAAAAAAAAGGTCGATTTTTATTTAACTCAGAATCTAATACTCCAGTCAAAAACGAGGTTCGTAGTTGGACTTTAGTCCAAAATATCTCAAGGGATGACAAGGGTAGATTGGGCGAATTCGTAATAAAAAGACAAAAATGAAGTTTTTTTAGCATAATAAATGAGGGCGCAAGCCGGAGAGATGGGCGCAAGCCGGAGAGATGGGCGCAAGCCGGAGAG
>NZ_JALKVM010000050.1:0-29105 GCF_057440575.1 Johannesbaptistia floridana | reverse complement strand
TTTCTGTCTTATTTTGCTGTTTGAGTAAATTTGAGTAGATTTTTAGAAGCGGTGCTATTTTAGGGGATTTAGCATGTGTCAACTTAGAAGAAGCCAACTTAGAGAATGCCGATTTAGAGAATGCTTGTTTACAAGGTGTCAATTTAAAGGGTGCTAATCTAAAAAATGCTAATCTAGATACTGCTAATTTGATAAATGCCAACTTAGATGGTACCAATTTAGATGGTGCCAATTTAAAAAACACCTGTCTGGAGGACCCAGAAATATGGAATGTTCACCCGGGTACCACTAAAGTAATCGGGATCTAGAGTTATATTATGGGATATTGATGCAAATACTTAAAATCATACCCAAATAATTCGATGAGAATGTAAAATAACTACAAGTAAAGTATATTTATTTTCGTTGATCGCGATTACGATATCTAGTCTCTTGAAGGGTGTTACCAATTCCCTGGATAAAACCTTTACCGATTAAACCGATACCCTTACCAATTACTTCTGTGAGTAAATAAATTACAGTTTTTCCTAAGGAATCAATCACAGATTTAACCCCAGGTGCGATCGCATCTCTAGCTTCAATAGCGATAGTCACTAACCAACGCAATCCCCTGAGTTGTTGTAATTCTAATTTACGATTAGCTTTAATAAAAGTTCTTTTGATGCCGCGATCGCTAAAATAATAAACTTCATACTTATCTTCAAATATATCCTTTGGTTCTTGAAAATACTTATCTATACGATATTTCCATGATAGACGGTTACGAAATTCTGCCACATCCCGAGAAGAACTTATTTTTTGAGCATAAATATCTGGTTGTTTTATTTCCCTATCTACGAAATTATTTAAAATTGTCAGCATCACTCCATTAGCGAGTTGAATCAGCATATTATGCCAAAGTATTGTAAACCTTTCTTTAACTTTTTCTGGTTCACTTACCGTATCTTCTGCGATTAAATATTCCAATATTTCTAAACTAAAGGGAATTTTTGTTAAAACATCTATATTGACAAACTCCACTTCTTTAATCAAAATATCCAACAAAGATACTTTATTTTCAAACACATAACCATAGTACTTACTAATAAAATCAAAACTACAATACTGCCAAATATCTTTAACAATTGCTTGAATAGTCACAGATAAATCTTCTTCATCTGTATCTGTAAACTTAATTTCTTCAACAGTTTTACTAACTTGAGTCGAGATTAAATATAGTAATTCTTTTTTTTGCTTATCCCGAAGAATATCAATTTCCAAGGGCTTTTTGGTAAGATTATTTACGCCAGCTTGAATTTGAGTTAAAGTAGCAGTAAATAAATTAGATTCATTTAGTCTGTTATTACCTTGAGGGATTAAAGCCAATTGACTAGCTATTGGATTAGAAGAAGTATTAGCGGGTAAATCAGCAAGAGAATCGGATGGAGGTAAATTTTGAACCACCACATATTCTACAGGAGAAAGCTGATTAACCAACCAACGGGCTAATTTCAATTCTCGTTTACGTCCTGTCCAGTATAACCAATCTAGTAGAGGTAGCTGGGAGTTTTTCAGAGAGTTATTAACTTGTTTCAAGTTTTGGTCAATCTGTTTTAAACCCTCTTTAGCCTGAAGACTAAACCAGTTGTACTGTTTTTTCTGAGGAATAATTGTAGCCAAACTAGGGGGAATTTGCCAAGAATTTTGATTATTAGCTACTTTTCTTAAACCTTTGACTAAATTCTCAATTGAAGTTCCCTTGAGACAATAACCCTTAACCCCGAGATTATAAGCAGCGAGTAACTGTGGGGAGTTAGTTTGAGAGGTTAGTAAAAATACTGGTAAACTAGGGTATTGACGTTGGAGTGTTTGGCAAAATTGGAGTCCAGATAATTGGCTAGGACTTTTGAGTTTTAGATCTAATTCTAGAATAACTAAGTCTGGTAAGACTGTAGTTAGACTCTCTAAAGCAGACTCAACGCTAGTAACTTGATTAATTATTTGTAAATCAGGGAAATTACCTTCAAGTAAAATTGTGCGTAAACCTACACCAAAAATAAGATCATCATCAACTAAGAGAATCTGAATAGTTGGAACATTTGTCATCTTTCCGCCCTCATGGAGACTCTCGCTAAACCTCTCATCAGGTTAGCGATGAGAGGAAATGAGGGACATAATTTATGTTGCATAGTTATATCCATCTGATTTGTGAATAGGTTTACAGTATTTGTGGCTAATACCTTGAACTGTTTGCTTAGCAGTTTTAATGTTAAAAATTGCTATGGTTACATTATCTCGATTGATAACCAGAGAGTTATAAGGCTATATAACTCTCTAGCTAGTTTCAGTAGAGACTCTTATAAGAATTTAGCTACAGCAGTTACTCCGGCGCCGGGAGTAAATCCTTCGTAACCTAATTCTTGGAGAGTACTTTCTAAAGCAGAAATAGCAGTAATAATATCGCGATCGCTGACAAAGCCTAGATGTCCAATGCGGAATATTTTACCCTTATAATCATCTTGTCCTCCTGCTAGGGCGATATCGTAGCGTTTTTTCATCACAGTGCGAATGCGTTCTGCGTCTACTTGATGAGGTATAACAGAGGTAATAGCGGTACTAGCGGCCTCATCTGGTGCAAATAGAGGTAACCCTAAGGCTTTGATTCCGGCGCGGGTAGCTTGAGTTACTCGTTGATGGCGGGCGAAAATATTCTCTAATCCTTCCCTTTCCATCATTTCTAAAGCACAATGTAACCCAAACACTAAATTTACTGGGGGAGTAAAGGGGGTGGTATTTTTACTTGCTGATTTGCGATACTGTTCTAAATCAAAGTAAAAACGTGGTTGAGTGCAATTTTTATAGGCTTCCCAAGCTTTAGGACTTACAGAGACGAAGCCTAAGCCTGGGGGTATCATATAGCCTTTTTGAGAACCAGATGCCACTACATCTAATCCCCAAGTATCGATGGGAATATTTATTGCCCCCATACTAGTTACAGCGTCTACAATTATTAAAGCTTCTCCATGGTTTTTAACATAGTTATTAATAGTTTCTATATCATTAAGTACACCACTGGAGGTTTCTGAATGGGTAATAATTACTGCTTTGATTTCCTTATTGGTGTCAGCTTCTAATTTAGCCTTAAACTCTTGAGTATCTAAAGGCTTACCCCATTCGGCGGAGATTACCTCTACATCCAAACCAAAGGCTTTACTTACTTTTGCCCAGCGATCGCCAAATTTCCCGTTACTACCTACTAAAACCTTTTCTCCTGGGTTGATAAAGTTGATTATGCCTGCCTCCATGGCACCTGTGCCTGAAGCTGTTAAGATCAAGACATCGTTAGTAGTTTGGTGTAACCATTGCAGCTTTTTGGTTACTTCTGCCATAATGTTGCTAAATTCTCCACTTCTGTGTCCTATGGGAGATTTAGCCATAGCTAGTAGTACTTGTTCCGGTACAGGTGTAGGACCGGGTATCATCAACATTTGTTTGTCTTCCATGATTTTCTCCGTTGTGTTTAGCTACTGTAAGTATAGTTTAGCGATACCTTCGCTGGGTGATGATTGTTTAACTAAAGATTCCCCGATTAAAACAGCATTTGCTCCCGCTTTTTGAACTTTGATCAGATCAGAATTATTATATATCCCCGACTCACTCACTACTAAAATATCTTTTCTCTTAATCTCTGCTTCTCTTGCTTTTAATAATTCACAAGTTGTTTCTAAGTTTACGCTAAAGTCTTGAAGATTACGATTATTAATACCAATGAGATTGATTCCTGGTATCTTCAACACCCTATCTAATTCTTCTAATGTGTGGACTTCTACTAAGGCATCCATTCCCAAACTCTGAACTATCTTCACTAAATAACTCAAATCTTGGTCATTGAGAATTGCTGCAATTAATAAAACTGCATCGGCGCCATAGCAACGGGCAAGATATACTTGATAGGGGTAGAGGATGAATTCTTTACAGAGTAGGGGTATATTTACTTCTTGGCGAATTTGACCTAGGTAGTCAAAACTCCCTTGGAAAAACTTTTCATCCGTTAATACTGATATACAAGTGGCTTTTCCTTCTACATAAGCTTGAGCTATTTTTACTGGATCAAAATCTGCTTTTATTATACCTTTAGAAGGAGATGCTTTTTTAACCTCAGCAATTAAAGCTGGTTTTCTCTCGCTGTTTTCTATTGCTTTTCTAAAACCTTGAGGCGGTGCCATTTTTTGCGCTTTTTTACGTAATTCTATTAAAGGTAGAGTTGCTCTTTTTTTTTCTACTTCTATTTCCTTTTCCCAAACTATTTTTTCTAAAATATTTACTGCCTCAGCGTTGGGAAGTTTAATTTGATAGCGTAAGTTTAATACATCTACAGGCCGATTTGGTTGTAAGCGTCTAATTTCCATAATTTCAATCACTAACTAAATGACAATATGTTAAACCAGTTGTTATCTTTTAATACTAAAATAAAATCTTGACATAGGATATAGCAATTTTCAAGTAAATAAGATAGACTTTAATCACTATTGTAACTTTTAAATCGACTATTCTTATGTTACATTTAGCTCAAGTTAGAAAGAATACTACTTCTAACAGTTTAGATTTACAACTATTAGCTTATCAAAAGCCGAATCAACTCTGGAGTATTTGTCATCCAGAGAGTATAAATTTAGAAGATCATCAATTTTTAAATGAAGGGATATTAGTATTAGTTGAACTCAATGAAAATAGAGAAATTGTTAATATAAAAGAAGCCAAAGAATGGATATTAAATATAATTAATAACTATTTAGGTCCAACCCAAATTACACCGGAGGTATTAGAAGAAGAAAAAATTAAAATAGAAGAGTGGAAGAGAGAGTTAACAATCAAAAGTCAAGAATTAACGGAAATGCACCTAGGAATAGAAAGCCGTTTAGAACAATTAAAAGAATTAGAAAGGCATTTACGCCAGATGCCTAATAGTTGAAAGAAAAAAGGATAAAGAAAAAATATGCAACCATCGCCGCTACAACCTCGCCTCAAGGCAAACTCGCCAATTAATCCAGGGACACCAGGAGAATGGAATTATCGGGAGAATGTGGCATTTTACGCGGAATTAGCAGATAGTTTAGAGTTAGAAATAGGGATAGGTAGTGAAGCAGAAACAATAAGTCACATACCAGATATGTGGGCACGTCCATTACTAATAAATATGATTCTGGGGAATACAGAACACCCCCTACATGATAAAATTAAGGCACAATGGCGAGGAATGTTAGCGGCGATCGCTCTAGCAGAAGTTTACCGCTTAAAATTAACAGCCACAAAAATAGATTTAAATGAAGAGAGTGGAGATGATTTTGTGGAGGCTTTGCGGTCTCTGATTCCGAGTCGGGAGAAAACAGTATATCAAACTCCCACAAATCCTTGGCTACAAATTTATGTCTTCTCCTTTGAAAAAACTCTAGAAAATGGTGAAACAGTAAAATCAGCAGTAGGCATGACTTCACCCTTAACGCTAGTATGTCCAGCAGAAACAGGAGATTGGACAGGTTTACCCTGGTATCAAAGAAAAATGTTAACCTCACCGCTACCATGGTATCAAGAAGACGGAAGCATATCTCCCCTAACCTGTGATGAATTGACTGACGATGATAAAATTCAACTCAAACTATGGTTAGAAGAATTAACAGAAGAATTGAACTTGGGGAATAGCTATACAGCGAAAATTAGGGAACTAATTTTAGAATGGCTGGGGGAATTAACAGGGAGTATAAAGAGTAAGATGAGTAACTCCTCGCGCCGTAACTGCACAAATTTACAATACTTCCAAACACCGATACACCTGGGGGGAATTTCTACGCTAAATAATCCCATAGGCGCCAAACAACCAATAGTAGAAGAATCAAGTTTATTAATAACTGACTGCATCAGTGAGGCAGTGTTATTTATTCCCGAGGATGTGGAGAATATATGTAGAGTTTGGCAAACAAATAAAAGGGATATCTGGGTATACGATACCAGTTTAGCAGCGTTTGACCGAGAAGAATTTGTCAACAACTACCCAGGGGAATACCTAACCTTTGAGGATATATTTTTAGAAGAATTGTACTTTCTCAAAGGGTCTCATAGTTTCTTACCGGGGGCAATTTTACCAAAAGGTGCCGATACCATAACCTATCGAGACAAAAACAAAGATATTGCGATCACTCCCCTATTACCCCTAAAGCCAAAAATACTCAACTATTTAACTCCAGAATCCTTAAAAGAAATGCTGGAGATAAGGCGACAAAATCGTAAAGATAATAAATCGGGAGTTGTGATTACCCTGAGATTGCGACTAGCGGGGGGAGAATATAGTGTAAGTAAAGATTATGAGATTAAACCGGAATTAGGAATTAGTAATATACCCTTTTTAGAAGTATGGCCCTATTTTGACGCACCTGACTGGCGAGAATACTATACATTTTACTTTGACGATCGCACCAATGAACAACAGACAAAAGAACTTATATTTACAGTAGATACGCCAGGCGATCGTCTCCTGCATAATCCTGAGGGACAAAACTTTGAAATTATCAAACTAGAAAACTTTCCTAACTATTTAATTTGTCATGCCAATCACTCATCTGAGGAGATAGGCTTAATTTTACTCCCATCTCCTCCCAAAGTAGGCAACCTTAACCCCAATGAAACTTGGACAGTTGGGGTAGATTTCGGTACCTCCTTTACCAATGTTTACTTTAATCCTGGTGACAATCCCCAAAAACTGACTCTCTCGCCTCTTCACTTACAAGTAACTGCCATTCCCAGTGGACGTTTATCAATTCTCTACAAATATTTTATTTCGGGGGCAAAAGAAGAATTTCCCCTTTCTAGTGTCTTAACCACCCTAGGCGCCACAGGAGTAGAGAAGTTAATATTTGATGGACGTGTGTATATTCCCCAAAATATTAGTCAATTTAACCCCACTGACAGCAATATCAAGAGCGACTTAAAATGGTCTGTATCTGACATTAGCGCCAATAAACTTTTTTTACGTAACCTCGCGCTTTTAGTCACAGCCGAAGCGGCAAGAAATCATATACGCCATATCAAATGGACAGTATCTTATCCCTTTGTTTTCTCATTAGAGGATCAAAACACTTACTACACAACTTGGAGAAATATCATTCAAGAATTAAACACCACCACTGGTATTAATCATCAGTGGCGAGGAAATCTCAAATATCATTTTCGCACTGAAGCCTTAGCCTTAGCCCAATATTTTGCCGACTACGAAGATAACGATTTACTATATACAACCTGTATAGATATGGGAGGTGGAACTTCGGATATCTCTATTTGGCAAGGCAATAGATTAATTCATCAATGTTCAATTAAGTTAGCGGGTAGAGACTTATTTGCTCAATTCCTCCGTCAAAAGGTAGACTTTTTGCAAGAGCAATTTGGAGTAGATTTAGCTTCAGTAGCTAATTATATTCAACCAGAACCATTTTATGTGACTCTAGACGCCTTATTAATTAATCGTGGTGAAGAATGGCTAAAAACAGAACGTCCGAATATTCTCAATAATCCCGACTTAAACTACGTCACTCAACTTTCAACCTTGGGAATTTCTGGATTATATTACTATATAGGCAAAGTGATAGCAGGACTTTATGCAGAGCAAAAGTACTTAAAACAAGAAAATACTCCCGTATATATAGGAGGGAATGGTTCTCGTATCCTCAACTGGTTGTCGCCGTCAGGAGAATTTAACGCCTTTTGTGAAGCCAACCGCCTGTTTAGTCGTATGCTAAGTGCCGGATCTAATTTCCCGGATCATCAAGAAGAAACTATCTTAAGTAAAAAACCAAAAGACGAAGTTGCCTGCGGATTAGTTTACACCCGCAACACCCGTTTAACAGGCTTAGATGAATATATAGAAGATCAATTATTTGCAGCAGAAAAGTGTATCATTAACGATGTCAGCTTTAATGACTTATCTCGTTTACAATTACCGAATAAAATAACTAGTTTTACTATAGATAAATTGACTAACCTCCAAGATTTCCTGGAACAATATCATCAAGCTATCACAGACTTAAATTTAAAAAGGATTAAACCTCTAAATTGCTACAGCGAAGATAGCAAAGAAAATGAAGCCGAAAAAGAAAGACTCTGGCGTAAAGTAAAAAGAAGAGTTGACAATGCCTTGTTACAAGTTATAGGTAGTAGTCAAAATCTACGCTTACAGCCAGCCTTTATTATTGGCTTAAAAGAATTACTGAAAATTCTCAACACAGGAGAAAATGATTATGAAGAAGAAACTGATATTTAGGTTAATACTAGGATTATTACCCATCTACATTTTGATAAGTTGTAGTCAAAAGCCTCAACCAGATTTACCAGAAATAGATATCAGCGATCAAGTGACTCAACCTAATCAAGATAAGATTAACAGAATTAATGAAGAAATAAATACCCTCAACAATGAAATTGAGCAACTAAAAGATAGTGTAGCAAGCAATACTTATACCAATTTTCAACAACGGCAAAATTTTTATCAACAGGCGGAAGCATTATTTGCAGAGATTGCTGTTGATTATGGAAACATAATTAGTCAACTACCATCAACTTTACAAACTAATCCCCAAGTTCAAGCTATCAATCAAAGAAGCGAATCATTACTAGAGCAAATTTTTCAGACCCTATCACAAGTTCAATCGGGAAATTCAAATCAAATCCAACAAGCACAAACTTTACTCCAAGAAAAAGGTTATTATCTGATTCAAATAGATGGTTATGATGGTCCAAAACTAGCTAATGCGACTCAACAGTATTTGCAGTTTAGCCTCGGTTCAATAAATAATAATTTAAAAGAATTAGAGCAAAAAATTCTTAATACTACTACTCCTGATATTTCACTTGAACCGATTGTCATTGAAGAATCATCACCAGAATCTTTACGTTCTTGGTCGTGGTTATCTTCATGGTTAATAGGTTTAATCTTGGGTACTTTATTAACATCAGCAGCTTTTATTGCTTTATTATTTGATCATAAAAATAAAAGAAAGAAACAAACTAGAAACGACAAAATGCCAACAGCTTCACATTTCCAACAAATTATCAATGATATTCATAGACAATTATCTATTCTGAAGACTTCAATGGAAAAATTAAGCCAAAATACTTTAACACAATCAGTATATAAAGAACAACAACAACAACTAGCTAATTCACTGGCTAATAATTTTACTCAGTTACAACAATATCTCACTTACACCTATGTAGATAAAGATACTTATAATCGTGACTTACACAAAATGGAAACAATGCTAAACACACTTCCTCAATCATTTAAATCAATTCCCCTAGACGAATCGTTTCTTAACGAGTATTTAAAAATTTACCATAATCAGCCAGAGTTATTTTTACAATATGTTGAAGATTATCATGAAGTAAGAGAATCAGAGAAACAACAACAACTTCGCCAAAGAAAAAATACTAATACTGTTATCCTAGAAGAAGACAATACCAAAGGAGATTTCTGGGTAGTAGAATTCCCGGAAAGCAACTTAAGCTATTTATTTTTGGGTGATTATCAACCATCTTCTTCTCAAGCTTTCACCATTAAAGCACTTTTTGAGGGCTATGTTGAAAGTGATGATGAGGATTTGGTACTAATTAAACCTGGATTAGTCAAACAAATTGACCGACGACGCTGGGTATTACAAAAGAAAGGACTCTTAAAAGTAGTAAAATAATTCATTATTTGGTTGTTAACAAAAATAGAGATGAAATCCCTTACCAAGTGGATCCCAAGTATTTTGCTAGTTAAAGAAACATAATCATGATTAATATATTCCCATCATTTTACCCTTCTATACTAATTATTTTTACCTGGGGATTCACGTCAATTATTTTTTTTGACAGCAGTTTAGTTCGCGCCGAATCAGTTAATTTTTCTCCAACTGAGATTTTAGAAGTTCGTCTTGATAAAATTCAAGAAGAACTTGAAAAAATCGAAAGTGAATTTACAGATTATAAGTATTTATCTAATCAAAAAAGAATAAATTTTTATCAAGAAACTTATGAGGAACTAAAGATATTACAGCAAAAATATGTTGAAATAGTTCAAGAAATGCCAGCTAGTTTTCAACAAAAGGAACAGCTTCGACAAATTGATCAAACAATTCAAACTTCTTTTGAAGAAAGTTTAGCTTTGCTGACGGAGATAACTTCATTCAATAAACAAACATTTAAAGAACTAGAAAGACAATTAAAAGCTAAAGGCTATACAGATAAAAAATTAGAAGAATTAGAATTTTATCCTTTGAGAAATTCTACTATGCAATTTTTAATAACCACAAAAATTAAAACCCTTATTAATAACTTTAAAGAATTAGATGATACTTTTAACACGTTTTATTTAAGTTACCAACCTATTAACAACAGTTTAAATACTTATAATCCCATGTCTTCTTTTTTTAGTTTTTTAGCTCTATTAATAATTATACTTTCTTTAGTTTTAATAGTTTTTTCTATCTCCAAAATTCTTTGGCAAAAAAGAACAGAAAAAACTCAGAAATTAGAAAGAAGGATTAATCAGCTATCGGAAAAAGTCAGAACTCTTAATAACAAGCTAGAAATTCAAGATAAGTACTTAATTACTATATCAGAAAATATCCGTGAGCATATTGCTGCAACCAACAAAATGTTACAAGAGTTACAAGACTCGCAAGATAATAAATATATTGATAAGCGAGAGTATTATCAAGAATTAACTAATCTCAAAGCAATTATCTCAGAAAACTTTTCTTCAATAGTTAAGCATGAAGAAATCGAAATAAATCAAGAAGAAAATAATCCGAGTATGAAATTAAAGCTAGATAAAAACGAAATACCAAGAAAATTTAAAGATCATTATTTAAGTGAGTATTTAGATATATATAATCAAAATCCTGAAAATATTTTACATTGTGATGACTTAATATATTACGAAGTAGTTGAAGGACAAGAAAGTGAAAGTCAACGCTTGACAACGAAGCAGCCTGAGATTATTCTAGAAGAGCCTATAACTGGGGCTGGTATTTTCTGGATTGTAAAATTTGCAGAAATCGAGCAATTCTATTTGTTTCCCAAAAATCTAGAAATCAGCGAAGCTAAAAGCTATACAATCAAAGATATATTTGAAGGTTATCAACTAGGGTATCATCAGATTTTTCGATTAGTTAAACCTGGATTAGTAGAACAAGTGGAAACAAAAAAATGGAAGCTAATCAAAAAGGGGATAATTCGTGGTTTTTAAACATGTGGAATTCGTTAATTTAGAAAAAATAAGGTTTGTAGTTGGACTTTAGTCCAAAAGAGATAGTACTAGACATTCAGATGTCTTACATTTTCAAGTCAATCCCAAGGCTATTTCAATTACTTGTAATAAATCATCGATATTTTCACTTCCTGAAACATTTAAACAGGGAAATATCTGTAACCCGCTAATTTTATTAGCTATTTTACTTGTTTTATCGTCTAGAGTAATGATGGGCAACCTAGCTAATTTTTCTAGTTGCCTTAGCTTTGCTAAGGTTGGTTGAGGATCTTTTAGTAGTAAACTGTTGAAGACAATCACATCTACTTCCCAAACCCTAGCTAATAACTCTGCCTGTTCGAGATTATCCGCTTCTAATATCCGATGTATTAATCCTGATGTATGGGTACTCTCTAACCATTCTAATTGAGTATCATTAAAAGATAGGCTTGCTGATTCAGGATAAATGTAAAGTATAGTTAAGTTACGTTTTTTCAGCTTGGTTACCGCTTTTGGATTAGCTAAGGTTGCTGCTAATACTTCCGTTTCTATGGGAAAAGTTAAAATTGCGTCTGCTTGGGGTGTTTTTACTTGGGTTGATTCTGAATCTTTAGTAGTTAAGATTACTGGTATACTCTCAGTTTCAGGATCTGATTTTAACAAGGTTAACACCTCCCAACTCGAAAGAAATGGCAGGCAGGAATTTAGTAAGATACAGTGAGGTTTTAACTGACTAGCCTTTTCTACAGCTTCTGTGCCACTGCGGGCAATTACTACTCTATAATCTAAGCTTTGCAGTAAACTGTTTAATTCTTCTATTTGTTGAGGGATTATCTCTACTAGCAAAACTATAGGATAGGCGGAGGCGCTATCATCTTTGGTTGTTGTGGTTGTTGTGGTTGTTGTGGTTGAATACTGAGGTAGCAAAATCGTAAATTCACTCCCTTTGCCTTCTTGGGATAAAAAAGATATATTTCCTCCATGGATTTGGGCTAAACGTTGAGTTAAAATTAATCCTAGATTTTTGTAATTGATTTGGCTACCTAGAGTGCGATCTAAACTTGGAGATTTATGCCAGATCAATCTTTGTGATTCTGTGGGAATGCCTATGCCTGTATCCCAAACAGTAAAAGCTATCGAGTTTTGCCAACGATTTACTCTTAAGCCAATTTTGTCTCCCGGTTTACTCGATTTAATCGCATTATCTAGTAAGTGAATTAGCATCTGACTCACACGAAGGGGATCTACTCGAATTACCTGTAAATTTGAAGGGATTTCTAGGCACAATTCTAAGTTTTCTGCTGTTAATTCCTTTTCTACTTGTTTATATATTTGTTTACAAAAATATTCTGTCTCTATCACCTGATGAGATAATTGTAGTTCTCCTGTTTCTAAACGGCTTAAGTCTAATAATTCATTCACCAAGGTCATCATTTTTCTACCGCTTTGGTAGATTAAGTTGACATAATCAGATTGTCTTTGATTCAGTTTTCCTAATTTTTGTTCTTGGAGTAGACTAGCTAAACCTAAAATCGCTGTAATCGGTGATTTTAAATCGTGACTGATACAGGAGACAAATTCGTCTGTTAGCTGATTTAATTCTACTAAATTTATTTCTTTGGTAGCTAATTCTGTAGATAGTTGTTGCTGTTTACTTAAATCGTTGGCAAAAATTAACCAAACTGAGTTTAATGTTACTGAGTCTAATTTATCTAAAGCGACTTGACAAAATTCCCATTGACTTGTTTCTTTTTGTGATATTGTGTACTGCTTTGAGGGTTGAACCATCTTGCTTATTATTAAAGTGGAAATAGGGGGAGGAGATAGGCTCGTTTTTTGTAGATAATTTGTGGTTAAATTGTCTTGACCGGGAACAAAATTACCGATCTTTTGGCGCCATTCTTGATTTTGGGCCAATATTTCCCCTTGATCTGTTTTTAACATCACTGGCAAAGGGAATTTATTCAGAATTGTTAGCAAATTTTGTTCTGGTAAATTATGAAGGGTAATTACTTCGAGTATTTTTTGTTGATTTAATTTGCCTAGGAGTTGATTTTGACTGTTTACTAATACACAGCAATTTTCTTTAATTGCTTTGTTTTTTTGCCACAACTTAGTATAATATTCCATAAAGCTTAAAGAACCTGAGAGACTGATTACTGGTTTAATCAGTGTCTTAACCGTTGACTTGTTGAAAATTTTCTCTAAGTTTTGGTTGTTTTCTTGAGCTTGGAGATACTTAGCTAGTAAGTCTTGAGCATAAATTACCCCTAAAGGCGATCGCCTCTCATCAACTACTACTGCTAGTTGGTTTTTTCCTGATTGGAAAACTTTTTTAATCTCAGCTAAGTCCGCTTTCGCTTTTATCTCAACTATTGGCTCAATAAAGTCTTCAAGAATAGTGGTAGAATTGCGCATGAGCCTATTTACCAAAGTATTTATTCTTACAAGCATAAACTAAAACTAAAAACCTTTGGTGCCTTTTTGTTCTAGTTATTTTTAGTTTTTTTGATTATAACAGATATTGCTTCTGATTATAACCGCTACTTTTGCTCACTTTATCTGGTGTTTGCCACAAAACTTTTATGAAAAATTATCAAGAGAGGTAAATAAATGTTAAGATTAGCTACACTATATAATAATTTGTGACAAACAAGTAGTTCAATTCCTGATTATTTTGTCTTCTAATCTATTTATCGCTATCTATTCCTCGAAAGAAAACATAACTCAGTCTTTACTAGAATTACTGAGGGGAAATCGCTATAAACTCAGTTTAATCGAGTCTGTAACAGATTTATTGAACTTTATTAAAGAAAAAAAAGAGCAGATTGATTGTTTAATTGTAACTAATGAGCCTGATTTACTACCGGTATTTAATCAACTCTATGAACAAAGTACCTTACTGCCTGTAGTCATTATTGATTTTGAGGTGGGGAAAATCAAAGCAAGTGAAGAAAGTAGAGAGAAAATTCCCACTTATTGTTACCATGGAGCAGAAATTCAGCTAAAAGCAACAAATGTAAGCGAAATTATTCCCTATATTGACCAAGCGATCGCCAAATTTCTCTGTTTAGCACCTAGTTCAAAAATTAAGCAAAATGATCAAGATAATTCAGGAGAGGAGAGTTTACCTCCAAATTATAGCTTTTTATTACTACAGCAACGTCGTTTGGCTGAAAAACTCAAAGAACGTTTAGGTTATTTGGGCGTGTATTATAAAAGGAATCCAAGCTTATTTTATCGTAATCTTCCTGAAGCAGAAAAACAAAAATTAATAAATTATCTCAACCAAGAATATCGCAAAATCATCCTATCCTATTTTACTGATGACAAACTTACCAACCAACTAATTGATGAGTTTGTGAATCAGGCTTTTTTTGCGGACATTTCTGTATCAAGAGTTTTAGAGATTCACATGACATTAATGGATGAATTTGCCCAACAACTAAAACTAGAGGGAAGAAACGAAGAAATTTTACTAGATTATCGTCTAGCCTTGATAGATCTTATCGCTCATTTGTGCGAGATGTATCGTCGTTCTATCCCCCGGGAAGAATTACCCTTTGACTAGTTATTCGCTTTTATTAGTTGTATTTTCCTTGATTTTGTCAAAAAGTCGGTTTTGGTTGTGTAATTTAGAACCAGAGTTAAGAAAAAATTGGGCGATAATAATACCGAGTATGGCTAAAATAGCAGTAGGATAAAAAGCATAAGTGTAACTGCTGAATAAATCGCGAATACGACCAGAAATCAAAGTACCAAACAAAGCGCCAACACCGTAGGCAGTAAAGAGTAAGCCGTAATTTTTAGCATAGTCATCAGGGTTAAATAAATTCATGACAGCAGTGGGGGCGATCGCCAGCCATCCGCCTAAAGACATCCAAAATAAACTAAAAGCAAACCAATAAGTAAGTATTTGACCTGATTGGGCGTTAAGCATTAAAATCGAAGCAATCAAAATCAAACTATAGGCAATCATAGCCGCTTTTTTAGGTTGGATCCGGTCAGTAAGCCAACCGAATAAAGGTCTACCCATACCATTCATAACAGCAAACCAAGATACAGCGAGAGTAGCGATATTAGCATCTAACTGAATAATTTCTTGACCCACAGGGCTAGTAATACCAATAGCCGATAAACCAGCAAAAGTACCTAAAGCATAACATAACCAAAGCACATAAAAGACGCGCGATCGCCAAGCGGGTTTTGATTTATGTTCTCCCGTTGTTTCCTGAATAATCGGAGGATTCCAACCTTTAGGCTGCCAACCAGGAGGGGGTAAAGTCATTTTAGTAGCAATAGCGATGATAATTACCATAAAAGTAACCCCCAGGATGATAAAAGTAGGAAGAACCCCATATTTATTCAAGGCGGCTTTAGACAAAGGTGCTGTAATCAAAGGAGAAAGTCCAAAACCAATGACGGTAAGACCAACTGCTAAGCCTTTGCGGTCAGGAAACCATTTAGCGGATACAGCCAAAGGCACGCCATAGGCGATACCCACCCCAGCACCTCCAATAATACCGTAGGTAATAATCAAGGTAACCAGATTTTGAGTAAAACCCGAGAGAATATAACCTATCCCCATACAAATGCCTCCTAAAGAGGCCATTTTGGCTACACCCAACTTATTGATATAAAATCCAGCTACAGGCATTAAAAAGGAGTATAAGAGTAAAAAAACAGTAAAAGGCAGTAAACTTTGGGTAGCACTAATTTCTAAAAGATCTTCTAAAGGTTTACGAAAAATACTCCAAGAATATACTGTTCCCAAACATAACATCAAAGTCAACCCTAAAAGAACAAATATCCATCTACCCTTTTCCGCGGGTTGTCCAAAAACTCTTAATGATTGATAATTATCCATGGCAAATTTTGGTAAATATATGGGCATACTTTCTTTAAAGTAACTAGATATTGAGGATCATCTTGCCTATATTTAGATTAATTTAAGTTTTTAGTGGAATCAAGCCTAATTTTTAATCCAGAACCTCATAAGTTTGTAGTAGGGCTTTAGCCCGAGAAACTTTTAAAATCTCAACCACTTGGACTAAAGTCCAACTACTAACCGTCCTATGCTTATAAAGCCTAGGGGTGCAATAAACTTACTCATAGTCTATATTTATTAGTACACTTATAATTATAGATTTAGTGAGGATTTTTGTCACTTGTTTTTATTATAAAAATTTATACAAGAAATATACTTATTAATCATAACCAAAACTGGTACTTAGATAAAAAATACCCACCTAGCATCATACTAGATGGGTTTTAGCTAAGAAAGAACTAGCTAATAGAGTTAATAGAAGCAGTTACTCTCTCTACTACATTAGGAGGTAGGGGAATATAACCTAATTCCGCGCTATACTGTTGTCCTTCGTTTAGACACCAGATCATCGCTTTTTTGAATTCCTCAGTTATTTCAGGATTATCATAGCTTTGATGAGCTAGAATCCAAGTGTAAGTAACGATAGGATAGGAGTTTTGTCCATCAGGATCTGTGACAAAAGCTCTTAAGTTTTCTGGTAACTCAACTTGAGCTAGGGATTGACTAGCATTTTCTAAATTAGCTTCAACAAAGTCACCATTTTTGTTTTGCAGTCTTGCTGTAGGAATGTTTAACTGTTTAGCATAGCCATACTCAATATAACCAAGTGCTCCTTCGGTTTGTTGAATTGCTGCCGATACTCCTTCGTTTCCTTTAGCACCGATACCTGTAGGCCAATTTACAGTTTTATCAGAACCTACCATGTTTGCCCAGTCTGAACTAATAGCACTTAAATGACTGGTGAATACAGCAGTTGTACCACTACCATCAGATCTATGAACAATGCTGATAGGTAAATCAGGACCACCAACTTCTGACCAATTAGTAATATTACCCATAAACACCCCAACTAACTGGTCACGAGTTAACTGAATATCAGCGCCAGGAACATTGTAACCAATTACTATACTTCCAGCCGTCATTGGTAATAAAACTACCCCACCGTTTACTTGAGCCATTTCTTCATCGGTCATGGCTACATCACTAGCACCAAAGTCGGTAATGCCTTCGATAAAGTTTTTTACCCCAGCACCACTTCCTACTGATTGATAGGAAATTTGTACGCCAGAATTAATTTTGTTGTATTCAGAAAACCAACGTTGATAAAGAGGTGCCGGGAAACTAGCGCCAGCGCCATTGATGCTTGTTTGACCTAAAGCATTCTTTAGGGGCAGTTGACTAGCGGCAACAGCGCCAGAAAATGCTGTTAATCCTAATAAAAAGTTACGTCGTTTTATGGAAAAGTTGTGAGCCATATTAAGTAAGTTAAAAATTTGATTATAATTTTGTCCTAATCTAGCATTGTTCGGGCCAAAATAGAGCTTTATATAGTTTTAATAATCTAATGTATTTTAAAATACATTGAATCTTAGTTTTTAATAACCTTATGTTATAATATCGAATTGATTAAACGGACATGATATAGAACAAGCCTTGCTACTTTGCACTTTTGAAGCAGAGAAAACCAGCTCAAACCCAGAGCCAATTCATGGCTTTAGATTTATTCAACAAGCCCTATTTAATCGCCTTCGGATTCAGAATCCGAAGGCTCATATCAGTTTAGTTACTTATGGCAAAAACCTCTAGAAAGTGGTGTTTTACTTTTGTGTTGATTAAGTTAATTAACGTACTTGTTTAAGAGTGTTGATTTTGTCATTAAATAGTTCAGTCATTAAGCTTAAAACAGTACGATTTTCATTAATTTTGATATTGACACTTACCGACATACCTGATTGTAGAGGAATTTCGCGATCGCTAATCGGTAAATATTGACTATCGAGCTTAATTTTAGCCGGGAAACGATAGAATTGATTAGTTTCATCTGGTGGTAAAGCATCATCCCCAATCCAAATCAATTGTCCTTTGATATCGCCAAATTCACTATAGGGAAAAGCGTCTATTCTCACATCGGTATTAAGATTTTCTCGAACAAAGCCGATATCGGCATTACTAATAAAAACCCGAGCAACTAGATTATCATTGGGAACAATTTTCAGGAGAACTTCTGCTTGACTAGGTTGAGGTACAAAACCTGGAGATGCTTGTAAGTCAAAAACTGTGCCCGAGACGGGAGCGCGTAACTCTTGATATTTGAGAGTTTGCTCAGATCGACTAATTTGACTGCTGGTTTCAGCAATTCTTTTATCGTTTTCGATAATTAGTTTAGTGAGTTGACTTTCTATATCAGCAATTCTTTGTTGATTATCAGCAAGTTGCTCTCTAATATCTCTTTCTGAGAGAGCAACAGTATTAGCTAATTGTTGTCTAGCTTGAGCTATGTCTAATTGTAATCTTTGTTGTTCTTGTAAAAGTTGGTCGATTTCTGCTAAACGAGTTCTAACTTGTTGTTGCTGATTATTGAGTTCATTGATACTTTGGGCTCTCAATTCGCTGAGACGTTGAGTGCGATCGCTCACTCCTTGTTTTTGCTGTTCTAGTTGTAGACGGGCTAGTGCTCCTTCTTCTACTAGAGGTTCAATATCTTCTAGAATACCTTGGTCGATATTCAAACTCTCTTCTGCTTGGGTAATAGAGATTTCGTTACGAGCTTTTATTTCTTCTAGTATTTGTCTGTCTGTAGCTAGTTGTGCTTCAGCGTTGCTCAATTGGGATTTATTTTGAGCTAATTGTTTTTCTAACTGCTGTACTTCTAATTCTGCTGTGGCTTTCCGAGAGTTATATTCGTTCCGTAGTGCGCTTAGTCGTGCTTTTTCTCGTGTAGATAAATTTTCTTCTGATTCTCTACCCGGGTTGAGATAAAAATTTAGCATCTCATTTTCTACAGACAATTCATTCAAGTTACGGGACAAAGCCGCTACTTCTTGAGGTATTTCTAACTCAAGAATTTTCTCTTCTAAATCAGCATTAGATAAAGATTCATCCATCAAAGCGCGGTAAAACTGATTTTCATGGTTAAGAGACTTATAAATTTTCCCTAGAGATTCTAGTTCTGCTTCTGATGATGTTGAATCAAAAGTCAATAGTAATTGTCCTTGTTCTACCTGGTCACCATCTTTCACAAATACTTCTTTCACTACACCATTAATAGGTGGTTTAATTTCCTTAACAGCTTCAGTGGGTTCTAATTTACCTCTTGCGGGTACAACCTGCTCAATTTTAGCAAAAGAAGCCCAAATTATGCCGAAACTGGCCACCCCAACTATTGTCCAGACAATAGCCCTAGACCAGACAGGAGTCTGTCTCAAGATTACATGTTGCTCAAAGTTACTTAAACGTGACTTAATAGGAGCTATGCTGTTAGTTTTTAGAGGAACTGGTAGAGAAGAAACTGCTTTTTTCCCGTTCCCGTTCCCGTTCCCGTTCCCGTTCCCGTCCCCGTTCCCGTTATAGTCGTTAATATTATCGTTATTTTGGTTAGTTTGATTGGACATAATTTAAACCTATTTCTATACAGTTAGTTAGTATGAAAGAGAGAGAGTAATGACTCTCCCTTCTTTTTATTGGGATTAAACTGATAATTATGAGCTACCTTTTTTTTATATGGTAGCATCTTCAAGAATTAATCAAGATAAGTTTAATCAGTTATCTTGTGCTGCTTGTTGCTGATTGCGATTATACAGGTGATAATAACGACCTCCTAACTCCATCAATTGTTCATGGGTTCCTTTTTCTACAATTCTGCCTTGGTACATGAGTATAATCAGATGAGCATTTTTTACTGTACTGAGACGGTGAGTAATAAAGAAAACTGTACGACCGCTAAAAGCTCTGATCAAGTTTTCGCATACTCTTTCTTCCGTTCCGTAGTCAAGGGCGCTGGTAGCCTCGTCTAGGATTAAGAGACGGGGATTTTGTAGTACCGAGCGGGCGATCGCGATTCTTTGGCGTTGACCCCCTGATAGATTTGCGCCTTTTTCCCCCACTCTTGTATTATAACCGTTTCCTAATTCCATAATAAATTCGTGAGCTGAGGCCACTTTTGCTGCGGCGATAATTTCTTCGGTACTAGCATCAGGATTAGTCAGGGCGATATTTTCTTGAATAGTTCCATCGAATAGTAGAGTTTCTTGGGGTACCATACCGATTTGACGGCGCAAAGAATATAGTTCTACTTTATTTACTTCATAACCATCAATCAGAATTTGTCCTGCTTCTGGTTCGTAGAGTCTAGGGATTAACTTAGTCAAAGTACTTTTTCCTGCACCACTTTCTCCCACTACTCCCACAAAAGTTCCTGGTTGTACAATCAAGTTTAAATTGTTTAGTTGTAGGGGGCCATTTTGTTTAAAGCGGAAGGATAGATTTCTATACTCAACTTTTCCTACAATCAAGGGCATCGGGATATTATCTCTATCTTCCTCTGCCTCTTGGGGATAATCCACGATATCACTGAGACGTTCTATTGATAGGGCTGTTTCTTGGAAATTTTGCCAAAGTTGAGTTAGACGTAGAATTGGTGAAGTTACATAACCCGAGATAATGCGGAAGGCGATTAATTGACCGAGGCTTAGGTCACCCTTGAGCACTAAAGCTGCTCCCACCCATAACACCAGCAGGGCAGATAACTTATTCAGAAAGTTACTACTAGATCCTGCAAAGGTAGAAGTAATCACTGTGCGGAAGCCTGTATCTACGTAACGGGCATAACGTTCTTGCCATTGCCAACGAGAGCGCAATTCAATATTTTGAGCTTTAACTGTTTGAATTCCTGACATCACCTCTACCAAATAGGATTGAGTTTGGGCGTTACGTTCTGCTTTTTTGCGAATTTGACGGCGAATAATTGGGGAGAAGAACCAAGTCAAGGCCACGAACAAAGGAATAACTCCCAAAGCCACAAAAGTTAGTAGAGGGCTATAGATAAACATCACGACGATATAAATAACCGAGAAGACTGCGTCTAGAACTACAGTTAAAGCAGTACTTGTGAGGAACTGACGGATATTTTCTAGTTCGTTTATGCGGGTAGAAATTTCCCCTACAGGTCTTTTCTCAAAATAGCGCAGAGGTAGACGCAGGAGATGGTCAATAATCTCTGAACCCAAACTCATATCAATACGGTTAGTTGTATCAACAAACAAGTAGGTTCTCAGGGTGGATAGAACTGCTTCAAATACTGCCAAAACTACTAGAAATAAACCGAGAACTTGGAGAGTATCGGGGCTATTTTGTACGATTACTTTATCGATAATCACCTGAATCATCAGGGGATTAGCTAAAGCGAATAGTTGTACAAAGAATGAAGATACAAATACTTCTATTAATACCCGACGATATTTTTGTATATAGGGTAAAAACCAACTTAACCCGAAGCGTTCTTGGGGTGTATGTTTAGTTTGTTTCAGTAGCAGAATTTTAGTCAATTGCTCACAGCTACCCAGAAATTCATCTACTGGAAGATAGAGTAGTCCTTGTGCTGGAACTCCTATGATTACTTCTTTCTCATCAATTTTGTAAATTATCCCCAGATTATCTTGCCACCGTATCAAAGCTGGAGGGGTTATTTTAGTAATAGCGGCAGGAGGCATCTTGAGTAGTTGGGCATTTAGTCCCATCAACTCGCAAATTGAGCCTGATATATCTAGAGATAGACTTCCCTGTTGTTGAATTTGATCGTGTACTATCCTTGAAATTATATCTTTACGAAAAGGCATCCCAAAGTGTTTAGATATCATCTGAAAACAGGCTACACCTTCATCTTCTGGGCCTACTCCTTTTATATAGACATATTCTTCCCGGATGCTATCTTCTGTTTCTATCTCCTCTTCTGCTGGTAAAGGCGTAGTTGTATATACTCCTCGTGAGTCTACTCCCCCAGAAGATTTAATATTTATTTCCTGTTCTGGTGGTACTAGTTCTGTTTGTACTGCTGGTAAATTGATGTCTTGAACTGTTGTAGCTTGAGCAAATACTTGCTCCCATTCTTCTAGGGGAACTCCTACTAAACGTAAGGGTTGACTAATTTCTACATTATTAAATAATGTTGGTTCAAATATACTTCCTACTGGACGACTAACTACTGCTTCTGGACCACTAATTAACCATAACCAGTCTGTAGGATTTAATTGGGGATGGTCTTGTTCGTGGAATAATCCTGTCGCCACTGTGTAAGTTTGAGCTACTTTGTGTAACTGCTGCGCCATCTTTTTTAGATTACCTTCCCCTCTGGCTGCTTGGTTTAATTGATAGCCGAGGAGGTTGAAAATTTCTAATATTTGACAATTATCAGCAAAAGTTTCCTGCAATATCGGATTTTCTGCTAGTAACTGTCTAAATTCTTTGTTTTTGAGAGTTAAGCATACTACTTCATCTGAAGAGGCGATCGCTGTTTCACAGGCTAATCTTCTTGCTAAATTTACTGAACCTAGGACAAACCCCGGCCCCACTATTTTTACTGTTACTGGTATTTCGTCACGAGGATCATATCCTAACCACCTTACTTGTCCTTGACAGATAATCGCTACTTGTGAGGCCATTTCATCTCTTTTTAATATTACGCCTCCCATGGAATAACGTAAGGGTTGAGCTATACCTGAAATCTTATCTCTAGCATCAGGGGGGAGTTGATTAAATGGTGGTGTTTTAGCTAAAAATTCTCTGACGGCATTTGTTGTGTAAACCATAGTTTTTTAATTATCTTCCTACTTCTGTTTTAATAATTTCTTGGTTGTTAAAAAATGATACTTTTGTATTTACTTCTTCGTTTAGCCACTGTTGAAATAGTTCATCTAATAATCTTTTCTCCGTAGATTTGTCTAACTTTGCCCGAATTAATTTTTCTAATCTAACAATTACCAACCATTCCCCGATTCTTGTGGGTGGCAATAGTTTACCTGGTTCACTAGTCATTAGCATTTGAGCTATCTTCTGATGAGGTACATTTAACTCTACTGGACCAATTAATCCTCCCGTTTCTGATTCTACTCCTTGAGAATATTTTTTTGCTAATTCCGCAAAAGATGATTCTTCTTCTTGGATTCTAAAAAACAATTCTTGAGCCACACCTGTATGCTTAGTTCTTAAGAGGGAATAAACTACTTGATCTAAAGATTGTTTACGTTCTAGAAAATAGTTCTCTAATTGATCTCCCCAGGTTTGATACTTAAACTTTTCTACTCTAATTTTGCGTAAAGCTAGGTTTTCTACTTGTTCAGGTTGAACTCCAGTTTTTGATAACCAATGGTGTAAATCTTGAGAAGTTTCTAGCCTATTTTCCTGATAAAAACGCTGCATAGCCATTTCTTTCTCTTCTGGCGTGCATTCTATATCTTGAGTCGCGTCGGCAATAATTACTTCCCGGACAAATTGTGGTAAGAGTAAGTGTTGTGCCATTAATGGCAGTAAATCTTCATTATTTAGGTAACGGTCATTAATTTTTAATCTAAGCTCCATATCTCTCCTTAAAATGATTATTTCTGCTATTATTACTAAATTATCTAAGATTGGTCTTCTAATTGGCTAGTTTAATCGGTAAAAAAAGTATTTACTACCAGCATATACTAAAGCTATAGTCAAGTTTCTACAATAGCACTTTATCTTAATATTTTTGAAAAATTAACTTTACTTTTTCCTTCTTGTGAGAGCATTATTGAGTTAGTGTTATTGAGTTACCTATATTTTAAATTTTAAATTAAAACTCCTTTTTTGTAACTATGTATAATTTTATCATAGTATAGAATGAAAGTAGATCAATTTAACTATATTATGGATAAGTATGAAAAATCAGCCAATCTTCATTGGCGATCGCTCTTTTGACAGAGAAAATTTTATGGCAGGAACAGAATTAAAAGCAGATATGTGGGTGAGTGAGTATATTACTCCTTGGGATATATATGTTCACGGAGTGCAAAGGATTCTCGCCTACACAAAAACTCCCTATCAAGAAATGTACATTGTAGAAAGTGGTGCTTATGGTAAAGCTTTGGTACTTGATGGTAAATGGCAATCCTGTACAGGAGATGAATTTATTTATCATGAAGCTTTAGTACATCCAGCGATGATTGCCCACCAATCTCCTGAAAATGTATTAGTACTAGGTGGTGGTGAAGGAGCGACTATTCGCGAGGTATTGCGATGGAAGAGTGTAAAAAGGGTAATGATGGTGGATATTGATGGGGAGGTTGTCAAAGCCTGTCGTGAACATTTACCAGAGATGCACCAAAATGCTTTTGATGATTCAAGAGTGGAATTAGTAATAGCTGATGCTTTTGAGATTTTAGATACTACTAAAGAAAAATGGGATATAATTATTTCTGATTTATCAGATCCTATTGAATCAGGCCCATCTTTTGCTTTATTTACTCGGGAATACTATCAAAAGCTAGAAAAAGTCTTGAAAGATGATGGGTTTGTAGTAATCCAAGCAGGTCCAGTGGCACCAGCTAATTTACAATTACACGCTCGTTTAGTTAAAACTCTTGATTCAGTCTTTAGCAGTACACACTCCTATTATGCCCCTACCCCTACCTATGGGTCTCCCTGGGGTTTTGCTTTAGCATCGAAACAACAGATTAATTCTCAACCAGATCCCCTTATGGTTGACCAATTACTATCTAATCAAACTAGTGGTAATTTAAGAGCTATAGATGGTATTGGCTTGTTGGGCATGTTACAAACACCCCGCTATATTCGTCAGGCGATCGCCTCGGAAACTCAAATCTATAGTCTCAATGAACCTCCTAAGTTTTTTGGTAAGGGATTGAAAGAGTAGTAGCAAAGTTGTCACCGCTTCAGCTCAGCTTACCAAAGAGGAGCTGGGGCCGGTTCAGCAGAAGTGGTGGAGATTTCTTGAGCTCTTTGAATCACCAATTCTTCAAAATTTACATAATTTCTTTCTCCATTGGTTTCATAGAGACGTTCGTTACTAGCTTGATTACGTAAAGCAAAGAGTTTGCGGACTGTTTCTTGGGGATTAGTTCCTGGTTTGAGAGTAAACAGAAGGCTATTTTCGTTGCATGGTGAATTTTGATCAACTACAGCGCAAATCACAGGCATTCTATTTACTTCGCCACCAGTAAAGAAGTTCAAAGTTCCCTGGTCATAATAAGTTTGGAATTTTTTTGAAACAATATTACAACGAGTTTGGTTATCGTATCTAATACCATTGTCCCCTACTGATTCGGCAAAATATCCTGAGCTCCAGGTAATTATGGGTACGTTGCCATGTTGGGGAGATTGAACAATGGTAGCAGGATAGCCATCTTCATCTACGCCACAAACAAAGGTTGCTTGATATATTTTACTGAATGCTGGATTATGCAGAGCTAAGCTAGAAGCTAGTGTAGTTGCGGCGAGACCAAGGGAATATAAACAAGTAGATAATTTCATAGTCAAACTCAGCTAAATTTTAATAGATGGAAACCAAGTGTTATCTTAGTCTTTTTTAAGATAACACATTTTTAGATCTCAACGGGATTGAGTATTATAATTCACTTTAAACATATTTGGTGTTGAGATTCGGGATCATTGTTAGGAAAGCACAAATTACTGGGAAGACGTTCAGGGATGTAACGAGTTAAACTAGGATCTCGTAAACTAGTGGTAAGAAAGGCCGTCAAATTATCAATTTCTTCTGAATTCAACTGTAGAGGAACAAACCAAGTACTCAAATTACCAGCGTATTTAGCTTCTAATTTTTGTGGTTGAGCATTGTTAAAGTATTCCACTATTTCTTTGATGCTGTCAAAGGAGGCACCATGACCATAGGGATTACTATCAGCCAGATTATATAGTTGAGGTACTTTAAACTTAAAATCATCATCTGGTCTTTTGGTTAATGCACCCCGACCAAGATTTACACCTGTCCAATCGGCGGGATGATCGGCAAAACCAACGGCAGCGAAGTCATCCTTTGCCAGATTAGGTCCTGTGTGACATTGAACACAAGAGGAAGTAAAGAAAGTGATTGCTCCTTTTAGTTCTAAGGTAGACATTGCTGAGTGATCGCCTCTTAGCCATTTTTGCCAAGGAGACTGATTGGCTAAAAGAGTTCTTTCGTAGGCAGCGATCGCCTTTCCTGTTTTTTGTATATCTGTCAATTCTGCTCCTAAAATCGGGTCTTCGGGAAAAGCCTGAGCGAATAATTCTTGATATTCGCCTATTGTGGCGATCGCTGCTGTTCCCATTCTGTGAGTAATTATCCCATCGATTGCCTGGGCTTCAAGACCATCTATCCCAAAGCGATTGATATCTAGTTTTTGAAATAATTGCTGATTATTTGGACCTCTTATTCCTGCCTTTCCATCCCAAAACATGATCTTCTGATAGGCGCTATTGAGTACAGAAGGTACCAATATATTTTGTTTATCTATTTCTACTGGTTTAGCTTCAGGATCTCGATGGCGAGATTTTCCCCAACCAATACCTCCTACCCCTAACCCTTGGCTCAAATTAGAGCGAAATCCCCCTTGGGCTAAATGACAGGAGGCGCAACTACTCTGTTGCCAGTGTTTAGGATTTATGGGATTAATACTCAAAGCTGTTTCATGAAACAAGAGTTTTCCCAAGTATACCTTCTCTGGAGTCAGAGGATTTTGGGGATCTGAGGGGATTTCATCTAATTGAGTTGGTAGCTTAAAATAATCTAATCCTTGATTATTGGGTGCTGAAAGTTTGACTATTTGTTGTAACTTACTGCTCAAATATTCTTGGGTTTCTTGGGCATATACATAGTTAATTTTGACGTTACTCAGTAAGATACTCAAAGTAATTATCAAGATAATTTTTAGCAAAAACATGGTTCTTGGATTTTTATTGATTTTCACAAAAAAACTCCTAATTAATTTTATTCACCAGAGTTATTTTTTTTTACTATTGCTTGTACTAATTTTTCACAATAAGCGGACAACGATACCTGATTTACCGGATGATAGATATTAGTTCCAGACTCTCTCACCAAAATATCGATGAATGTTTCAGATTCTGTCGGGTAATAATCTTGGTTTTGTATAGCCCATTGTTTTGTTATTAAACCCAGAGCTTGTCCACTAGTAATAGTGAGCCATTTACCCTGATTATTCCGAAAATCAGTAATTTCTTGGTTAGAAGATAATTTGACTCTAACTGGCCAATTTGGACCTAAGTATCTAGACAGATTTCGGAGAGTTATGCTCAAGCGCTTAATTTCTGCTTCGGGAATAATATCATGCTCATTTTGCCAATCCAGAGTTATAGTTTCAGCGATGTTTCTAATATTTATACTCTCTGTATTTTCTGCCAATAAGTTGGCTTGAGGAAACAGCAGTAAAATAATTAAAACAGTGGTGAGCATTACTCTAATAATTTTTGGCATTTTAGTTAATCTTCCCCTTAAATGGTGGGCAAATCAGTAGGAGTTGTTTCTGGCCATTCGTAGGGTTTCATTTCTTCATTAACACCTGCATTAATCATATCTCTAACTACTCCTAACCATCTAATTTGTTTTACTAAGTATGTTTTTTCGTCTTGAGAGTTGTAAATAATCAGGTCAATCACAGGAACTTCTATCGATGATTCTTCTGGTTGTTGTTCCTTGTGATTATTGAATGAGGAACGACCTGAAAGTGTATTAATTTGATCATCTAAAATGCCTTGAATCTGTTGAGCGGTAAAAGGTTGATAATTTCCTTCTACATCAATAAAACCAATAGCTATTAACTCTTTTGACTCTAGTGATGATTCGGTTTGGTTTTCGTTTTCATTCATCCGAATTGGATAGTTAACTCCTAGGGGAAAACTTACTGGAGTTTCAGGAGGCAAATTAGCCACATTTGCTTGAGCTTTTTTGACTAATTCTAGATATTCTCCTCCTAATTCTTGAGGTGTTCTTCCCATTGGAGTAGTAGTTGTGGGCTCAACATCAACATCTGTTGATGTTGATGAATAAGCAGGTGTCTTCATCTTGTTTCCCATTGGAAGAAGGCAAAGTGTTAGTAGAGAAATCAGTAAAATTCTATTTATCGAAGTTACCATAACAATTCGTGCCCCAATAATTCTTGTCCATTAACTCTTATAGTATTGCCTAATACTGCATTGAGAGCATCTCTACATACAGCATTGGCGTTAGCATCGGGAATGACATATATTTCTCCTGTGACTTTGTTGTGGGCTATTAGGTCTATATGAAGTATTCTTGATGCTTGGAAGAATTGACCACTAGCTTCTGCTATTAATACATGTTTAGCTTCTGGGGTAACAACCAGGTCACCACCATTACGAGCTTCTGTTACAAACATACTTCTCAATTCCCGACTTTTGAAGACTTCTCCACTGCCTGTTTGGGAGTTGATATAGCCTATAGCTTCGTAATCTTTACTAGTTAATTGATAATTATCGTTTAGGCTACCTATTTCAACGGGATGGTTAGTACCCAAGTCGAACATAAAAGGAACATCTTCAGGTAAGACGCTAACTTCTTCTTCAGCTCGATAAATGGCGTTGATTAAACTATTATCGGCTAATTGTTCCCCTAGTTGGGGTACATAGTCTAAACTTAATTCTGCTGGAGTTTTAACCCCATCGATGAGTCTTTGGTCAATCAGATTTTGATAATTCTGATTACCGTTACTCGCGGACAAAGGCTTGTTAAGAACAATCGTGAGACTAATAGTCAATATTGCTAGTAAAACTAAACCGAACTTTTTTAATAAACTCATTTTGGTTATCCTGATTTTCTTTTAGGTAAAAATACTCACTCATTGGGAGTTGAAAATTCATCTTTCCGCCCTCATGGAGACTCTCGCTAAACCTCTCATCAGGTTAGCGATGAGAGGATTGGATTTAATGGCTTTTTGTGGGAATCTAAGACAAAAACTCCCATGAGTTTAACTCCTATTTCTAGGGTAAAGGTCGCCTCGTCAATGT
>NZ_JALKVM010000049.1:0-3893 GCF_057440575.1 Johannesbaptistia floridana | reverse complement strand
TAAGGAAGTAATTAGTAATGAGTAAGGAAGTAATTAGTAATGAGTAAGGAAGTAAGGAAGTAATTAGTAAGGAAGTAATTAGTAAGGAAGTAATGAGTAAGGAAGTAATATCAAGTCCGTTTAATCAGTTATATTATGAGATATTGATGCAAATATTTAAAAACCATCTTTCTCCCCTGCTCCCGGAGCTCCCCCTCTCCCGGAGCTCCCCCTCTCGCCTGTTAGCCAATTTCTGTACTTTTTTGGGAGTGCTTTGATATGAGTTAAAGCTTACTATGAGATAAACTCACAGTAAATTCAGATTCATATTTAATAGGCGATCGCTCTCACTGTATTATAAAAATAGTTATTTAGCCGTTTAACTGTCTAACTGTTTCTACCGATAGAGATAGGGCTTCAGCCACTTGTTCAATACTTAAACCCATTCCTAATAATTTTGGTATAGAATCTCTGACAGATTGTTCTACAGTATCTGCTCGTTGTTTTTCAGCTTCTGCTCGTTGTTTTTCAGCTTCTGCTCGTTGTTTTTCTACTTCTGCTCGTTGTTTTTCTACTTCAGCCCGTTGTTTTTCTACTTCTGCTCTTTCGCTACCTGTCAGGAGTAACTCTCCTTGTTGATTCCACCATCTTAACCAATACTGATGTTGATTTTGATAACTTCCTCTCCACAATCCTAACTCTATTCCCAATCTCTCTAAGGGATAATGTCCTCTTTCGTTGGCATTTATCCTCTCATAGACACCATCTACTAAATGATATACTTCCAATTCTTGGTTTTTAATTACATAAATTCCATAGTACGGTATGCGAATTATTTGCTCATATACCCAAAATTTCCCTGGTTTTTGCTGATTATCGCTCCTTGCTGGAGTTCGGTCTCTTTCTTCATCCCCATTACCACTAGCAAATTCTAAGGCAATCAATGGGGCTAAATGTTCTCTCCACAACACATAAGACCTTCTAATTTGCCCATCAAGTAAAGGTGGTACATTGGGAACATAAAACCAATCTGGTGCTTCAGCACCTTTTTCTGGGGGTTCGGTTTCTCGCCAATAAATGCCACAATCTTGACCGATGGCATATTGTCCATCGGGGTGAATTTCCCGGAGAATTGGGCCTAGGGAGTCAGTTAAAATGATACTTTGGGGATGTTCTTGAAAATTTTTCACGAAGGTACCATCAGAGTCGGGGAGTTGGGTATGATCTGGAAATGGTGGGGGAAGAGCGATGGATTCTCGTTGTTGAGTCATACTTACTTTTGATAGAGAAGTGTAATCTAAATTGAGGTTTTGTTGATGTTTGGTTAATGATTTAAGTAAGGGAGTTGCCGGAGACATCAATATTATTGTCGGCTTTATTGTCGGCTTTTAGCTTTCCTTAAACCATGTAATTAGATCTGCATCTAAGCTTAGTGTTATTTGCTGTTTTCTTTGATTATAAAATACACCTCTTTTTGCATTACTCCAGTCATTAACTTCAGGAATGTCTTGAGTATTAATCTCGTTTTCTGGTAATTTTGATAATGCTTCTAACTCTTTTTGTTGTTCTGTAGTTAGTTGCTTAAAACTCTCCTTCTTCATAAGCTCTCTTCACCAGCATTTTGATTGTAAGTTTCAGAGTTCCCTATCAAGGATAGCATCTTGAGCTCAGATCTTGCATCTTTACCTAATGTTACTGGTGGGGGTTGAGTAATGAGTAATGAGTAATGAGTAATGAGTAATGAGTAATGAGTTAAAGAATTAATGCGATCGCCCTTGAAAATTTGTTGACCCTAAAGGCGTATTCAGTATTTTTGTTCTCCTGATGCGTGATGCGATTTTAGGCGAAAGAGAAATGAACTTTTTCTGAGGTTAATTTAGTACATAAGTTCTGGTGCTTTGCTCTGAGCTGATCGTGAGATGTCCGTTATACATTCTCGCATTCGCTCATTACCGCTCTGTAAATCAGCAACTTTTGGCAAAGATGCAAGATCTGAGCCTATGGTATTTTAGGGAATTAATGGCGATCGCCAAAAAGGAAGAATTAATTATTAAATTTGGAAAAATTTGTGTTAAGTTTAATTAATGAAGACTTCATACTTAGATCAAAGCACCAATGTCATAAGCTACTATTGGAGTTGGAAAGGAAAAAAACTACCAGTATAACTACTGAATGATTCAGGGAAAAACTGCCGAACCATAAGTTTAAGAATTTTCCAATTCAACAGTTTAATTACTTGGTAATAAAGCTTTGTTCTGAGTAAGAAAAAAAGTCTCACTTAACCCAAACAATTAACCATAAATACGATAGTAATCATATTTAGGATTATCTAGCTTCATGTTCACAAAACAAGTTACAGACTCAAAAGCTTATCAGTGGTTTCAAGAAAGATTAGAGATTGAAGCCATTTCCGATGACATAACCTCAAAATATGTGCCTCCTCACGTCAATATCTTCTATTGCCTAGGAGGAATCACCCTGACTTGCTTCCTAATCCAGTTTGCTACTGGATTCGCCATGACTTTTTATTATAAGCCAACTGTAACAGAAGCGTTTACTTCAGTTCAGTACATCATGAACGAAGTTAACTTTGGTTGGTTAATTCGTTCTATTCATCGTTGGTCTGCTAGTATGATGGTACTAATGATGATTCTCCATACCTTCCGTGTTTATCTCACTGGTGGATTCAAAAATCCCCGTGAATTAACTTGGGTAACTGGAGTAGTGTTAGCAGTAATCACAGTATCCTTTGGAGTAACAGGTTACTCTCTACCTTGGGACCAAGTTGGTTACTGGGCGGTTAAAATCGTTTCTGGTGTTCCCGCGGCCATCCCTGTAGTAGGTGACCAAATTGTAGAATTGATGAGAGGTAGCGCTAGTGTTGGACAAGCAACCCTAACTCGCTTCTATAGTCTACATACTTTTGTACTACCATGGATGATTGCTGTATTTATGTTGTTACACTTCTTAATGATTCGCAAACAAGGTATATCAGGTCCTTTGTAAACTGAAACATTTGTAACAGCAAAAAAAAATTAGGAGTGATGAGATAAGAATATCACTCAATTATACCGTCAGACTTTTTAAGGAGAACCAAGAGTAAAATGTCTACTTTAAAAAAACCGGATCTCAGTGATCCTCAGTTAAGAGCTAAACTAGCTAAAGGTATGGGGCACAACTACTACGGTGAACCCGCTTGGCCGAATGATCTTCTCTACACTTTCCCTGTAGTAATTTTAGGGACTATAGGCTTGTGTGTAGGTTTAGCAGTTTTAGACCCATCTATAATAGGAGAACCAGCAGATCCTTTTGCAACACCATTAGAAATTCTACCTGAATGGTATTTCTATCCAGTGTTCCAAATCCTACGTATTGTTCCCAACAAACTTTTAGGAATTGCAGCAATGGCTTCTATTCCTCTAGGTTTGATGATTGTGCCATTCATCGAAAGCGTCAACAAGTTTCAAAATCCTTTCCGTCGTCCCTTAGCAACTACAGTATTTTTAATCGGTACTATTGTAACCATGTGGCTAGGTATCGGCGCTACTTTCCCTCTAGATGAATCTTTAACCTTAGGTTTATTCTAAGAAGAGTAGAAGAAGGAAACTTTAAAAGCAAATATTTTTTCAAGGAGACCTTTTTTTTGATTCAGTTATTGATGATGAAGATAATTGAACAAAAAAAAGGTCGATTTTTATTTAACTCAGAATCTAATACTCCAGTCAAAAACGAGGTTCGTAGTTGGACTTTAGTCCAAAATATCTCAAGGGATGACAAGGGTAGATTGGGCGAATTCGTAATAAAAAGACAAAAATGAAGTTTTTTTAGCATAATAAATGAGGGCGCAAGCCGGAGAGATGGGCGCAAGCCGGAGAGATGGGCGCAAGCCGGAGAGATGGGCGCAAGCCGGAGAG
>NZ_JALKVM010000048.1:0-29247 GCF_057440575.1 Johannesbaptistia floridana | reverse complement strand
AATGAGTAATGAGTAATGAGTAATGAGTAATGAGTAATGAGTAATGAGTAAGAAGGTAGCCTGTAACCTGTAGGTTGCCCCTTAGTTAACCTATCCTTTATAAGCAACTCACCAAACCCTTGTATAGCTCCGGGAGCACGGGAGCACAGGAGAAAGCAGATGTAGTTTTATATTATATACTGTAGGTTGGGCCCTTGGTAACGAAACCCAACCATCTAAGTTTGTAGTAGGGCTTTAGCCCTATCAATCTGAGGGAGTAACCATAATTTAATTAGTTATCATTTAGGATATTGATGCAAATATTTAAAAACCTTCTTTCTCCCGGAGCTATTTTAATCATAAGTATATAAGCGGACATGATTTTAATGGCTCTTTTGGCGACCGCCTAAACTACGACTATCTAATTAAACGTATTGTACTACACTATGGGCGAACTCCCCCATACGAATATCATAACTTAATGACTAGATAATTGTCAAGGAAGAAAGTAATCAATTATAGGTTGGGTAAAAGGTCGTGCAATCCAACAAGCAAAGTGGACGGTAATAAAATTAATGTTGGGTTTCGTTCCTCAACCCAACCTACAAACTACAAACTATTGAGATGATTGTTTAATTCTGATAATTTCTTGATAAATCTCCTCAGAGACCATTGCTTTTAATTCTTCTTCCGGTAATTGAAGCAAAAATTCTAAAATCATTTGTTGATAGTTACTAATCATAGTTTGAGTATGAGGGTGATTTTCTCCTAAGGTTAACCTAGCAATGGCTATAGCTCTAGTATAGAGAGGTTCTGCCTCACTGTAGCGTCCCTGACTTCCGTACAAACCAGCCAAATTATTGAGGCTAGTTGCTACATTAGGGTGGTCAGGACCCAGCAGCCTTTCTGTTACTTCTAGGGCGCGGATATAGAGAGGTTCTGCCTCACTGTAGCGTCCCTGATATAGGTACAAACCAGCTAAATTATTGAGTCAGAGTAGGGTGTGTTAGCCCGAAGGGCGTAACGCACCAAGTTATCGAAAGAAAGCAACAGGGGAACTTTCGGATTATTTTTACTAATTAAACAGGTAAGCTTCTGAATACAAGATAATTAATGGTGCGTTACATTTCTTACTTCGCATCCTACAAGTGATCTTTGATATTTTGTTAAGGGATTTTGGGAGAGATCCGCAGCGATCGCCAAGTCGCCCTTTTTGAGCGATCGCTCTCTTGACTATTTTATTATTACTTTATACTACAATAGGGGCGAGTTCACCCATACAGATAGTATAACTCAATGACTAGATAATTGTCAAGAAAGACAATTAATAAATTGTAGGTTGGGTAAAACTCACATCTTCCACCAGTACTTCTGTACTAAATTAACCTCAGAAAAAGTTCATTTCTCTTTAGTCTAAGATGCAAAGGTCAACCAATTTTTAAGCGCGATCGCATTAATTCTTTAACTCATTACTGATTACTCATTACTCATTACTCAACCCCAACCAGTAACATTTGGGTTTTGATGCAAGATGTGAGGTAAAAGGTCGTGCAACCCAACAAGCAAAGTGGAAGGTAATAAAATTAATGTTGGGTTTCGTTCCTCAACCCAACCTACAAACTTCTCGCGGTGCTCACTTTTTGTCAAGCATTTGTTGATAGTTAGTAATGATAGTTTGAGTATTAGGATGATTTTCTCCTAAGGTTTCTGTCGCAATGGCTATAGCTCTAGTATAGAGAGGTTCAGCCTCACTGTAGCGTCCCTGATTTCGGTACAAAAGTGCCAAATTATTGAGGCTAGTGGCTACATCAGGGTGGTCAGCACCCAGCAGCCTTTCTCTTAGTTCTAGGGCGCGGATATAGAGAGGTTCTGCCTCACTGTAGCGTCCCTGACTTTCGTACAAATTGGCCAAATTATTGATGCTAGTGGCTAGGTATGGGTGGTCAGCACCCAGCAGCCTTTCATAGAGTTCTAGGGCGCGGATATAGAGAGGTTCTGCCTCACTGTAGCGTCCCTGACTTTCGTACAAATTGGCCAAATTATGGAGGCTAGTGGCTAGGTATGGGTGGTCAGCACCCAGCAGCCTTTCAATAAGTTCTAGGGCGCGGATATAGAGAGGTTGTGCCTCACTGTCGCGTCCCTGACTTCGGTACAAATTGGCCAAATTATTGAGGCTAGTGGCTACATCAGGGTGGTCAGCACCCAGCAGCCTTTCTCTTAGTTCTAGGGCGCGGATATAGAGAGGTTCAGCCTCACCGTAGCGTCCCTGACTTCGGTACAAATTGGCCAAATTATTGAGGCTAGTGGCTACATGAGGGTGGTCAGCACCCAGCCGCCTTTCATAGAGTTTTAGGGCGCGGATAAAGAGAGGTTCAGCCTCACTGTAGCGTCCCTGATATAGGTACAAAAGGGCCAAATTATTGAGGCTAGTGGCTACATCAGGGTGGTCAGCATCCAGCCGCCTTTCTCTTAGTTCTAGGGCGCGGATAAAGAGAGGTTCAGCCTCACTGTAGCGTCCCTGATATAGGTACAAAAGTGCCAAATTATTGAGGCTAGTGGCTAGGTATGGGTGGTCAGTACCTAATCTTTCTTCAGTAATTGATACACAGTGCTTATACCAAGGTTCTGCCGATTGATAAAGTCCTTGCCCTTGGTAAAAATGCCCTAATCCTACATAAGGCCAGATTAAATTCTCATCTTCTATATTTTCCCCTAGTTCCTCTGGTACTATTTCCAGATGGGGTATCCAAGGACTAATTGCTTTTATCTGCTGTTGAGTGGAGGTATAGGGGATTTCTTTAGCTAAACTTATCATCAATTGACAGTACCTTTCTTTAGCAGTCACCGCTAATGGAGATGCTTCTAATTTATCTCTCAAATACTGACGAATCAGAGTATGTATTTGATAGTTCGATTCTCCCTGGTCTTCCAGTAGACTGAAGTTTACTAAATAGTCTTCTACTATTTCCTCTAATTCATCTTCATCTTCTATTTCACTGATTCCTTGAATCAAATTATCAGGAATTGGTGCTAGGGCAAACAGACTTAGATATCTTCCCAGGTTTTGGGCTGTTTCTGGTAATTCTGACCATGTAATCTCAAAGGCTGCTTTTACTCCTTTGGTTGCGGTCATTTCTATACTAGTTTCCTCTAGGAATTTAGCATTGAGTGGTTCTGCTTGTAAGCGCTGGCGCATTTTCTCTATAGTCCACTTATTTCGACGTTTGAGGAATTTGGCCACTAATTCTAATCCCAGGGGTAAGTAACCCAGGTCTTCACAGAGGGCTTTAGCTGCTTCTAGTTGACTATTTACCCTGTCTTCACCAATAAAAGATTTAATTAATTCTAATGCTGGTTGTTCTTCTAATACTTCTAATGCTACTACTCGCAGATTATCTGCCAGTCTTTGCACTCTGGTGGTGATAATTACTTTGAAACGCTTATCTTGAGGGGGTAAAAAGTTGTGAATCTGTTGATAATCTCGCACATCATCAAAGATAATTAGAGTATCTCCTGAGGGCCATTTATGCCAACAGAGTTGGATTCTTTCTGTTTCTTCTCCTTCATCGGGGATGGGAATTTGTAGATAGTTTTTGGCGAAGTTGAGTATCTGTGTAGCTAAATTACCTGTATCGGCGATATTCAGCCAACAAATACCGCCTGTATAAATATTCTGAAGTGTTCTTTCTTTTGCGGCTAGGGCATATTGTAGGGCTAGTTCGGTTTTACCAATACCTCCCATACCTGTGACGGTAGTGATGGCTATTCGGGTGGCGGTTTGTAATTCTGTGTCTAGTTGTGACCAGGCTTGTTGTCTCCCAACAAATTTGGGTACACCGCTTTTAGGTAAGTTATGAATTATTTTTGTGAAGATAATTTCTTCAGTTTTTGAAGCTTTCTCTATCTTTTCTAAACTAATCCCTCTTGAGTCAGATGATTCAGCTAACTTTAATAAAGCAATTGCTCTTTCTGTTTGGGGTTTGTCTGAAGATGGTAAGAGTTCTACAGGGGCATTTAAAATATAAATTAAACGGTTAAACTGTGGTGGAGTTAGTTTCTCTAGGTTTTCTAATAGCTCTGATTTATCCATAATTATTTTATTTACTATAGTTGACTTTTTTGTGCTGCACTTAGCGAAGCCCCAATCCGAAATATTTAGTATAAATATATATATAAATGTGTTTTGTTTCTTATAACCTAATTTTAAGATAAGCGATCGCCATCAATCTACTTCTAGTATAAATATGTAAGAGCGATCGCGAAGTGCTGTTTTTTTAATCAAAGTTTAATTATTTATTGGTTTCTTCTCTTAGCCAGCTTTCTAAATCTTCATAACTATGAAAAGCTAATAATTCTTCTGCTAGTTTTTCTATCGATTCTTGATTTAGTTGGCGAATTCTCTCCGTTACTTCTGGGTTTATATTACCTAATTTTCGCTGTAATATACGTAAGATAATATTAAATTCCCCTTCTTGTTTGGCTTTGGCTCTATCTTCTTGATATAATGGCGCTAGTCTCATAATGAATATCAAATCCGTTTAATTATTTATATTCTGGGATATTGATGCAAATACTTAAACACCCTCTTTCTCCCCTGCTCTCTGTGTTGGTTTCTAAGATAATTTGGTGCGTTACGCCCTTCGGGCGCTTCGCACCCTACTTCTGACAGCAATAAATTAATGTTGGGTTGAGTACCAATAAATCTAGTCAATTTTGGTATTTTTGATAAGAGTTTGTTTTAAGTGCGATCTTCTCAATCTACTTCTAGTATAAATATATGATTAATATAAGGGCGCTAGTCTCATAATGAATATCAAATCCGTTTAATTATTTATATTCTGGGATATTGATGCAAATACTTAAACACCCTCTTTCTCCCCTGCTCTCTGTGTTGGTTTCTAAGATAATTTGGTGCGTTACGCCCTTCGGGCGCTTCGCACCCTACTTCTGACAGCAATAAATTAATGTTGGGTTGAGTACCAATAAATCTAGTCAATTTTGGTATTTTTGATAAGAGTTTGTTTTAAGTGCGATCGCCATCAATCTACTTCTAGTATAAATATGTGAGAGCGATCGCGAAGTGCTGTTTTTTTAATGAAAGTTTAATTATTTATTGGTTTCTTCTCTTAGCCAGCTTTCTAAATCTTCATAACTATGAAAAGCTAATAATTCTTCTGCTAGTTTTTCTATCGATTCTTGATTTAGTTGGCGAATTCTCTCCGTTACTTCTGGGTTTATATTACCTAATTTTCGCTGTAATATACGTAAGATAATATTAAATTCCCCTTCTTGTTTGGCTTTGGCTCTATCTTCTTGATATAATGGCGCTAGTCTCATGATTAATTCCCTCTCTTCTGTTTCTCTGCTTTGTGTATTTATTTCTAAGTTTTTTTGCAGTGTAAATAGTACCTCCAATATATCTGATTTTAATCTATTCCCTTCTGGTAGGTTGACTAATTCTTCTATAGCTTGTTGTTGAGTTTTTCCTCTTCCCAACAGTCTTAACCACAATGTTTCTGCTGTTACCGACAGTTGATGAATCACGACTATTGCTGTTTTTAATTCTGAAGCTAAGAAATAAATTCCATTCCCCCAGTCATCTTTTTCTTCTGCCTTAAATTCTCCTAAAATTCTGGAAGAGGCTGTTGGGGTAAGAATCCACAGATTAGGGGAGTTTAATAATTGTGGTTGATTTCTTTTTGCTTCTCTATTTATTTGTTTTCTGACTACTAATAGTTTTAAGATACAGTCTGTTATTTCTTCTTTGGTTACCGGATTACGGTATGGTTCTAATAAGCAAGGTTTACTGGCTATTTTGCTCAATATTCCTAGATTACTGGGTAACTTGTCAGAATTGGGCACAAAATAAAGGTCTATTTCTCTGATTTCTCCTGATACTTGTTTGGAGACTACTACTTCTCCATAAGGGAGTAAGAGTGTTTCTAAATAGTCTTTACTGAATTGGTCATAGATAAATCTAGTCAATTTTGGTCTTTTTGATAAGAGTTTGTTTTAAGTGCGATCGCCATCAGTCTACTTCTAGTATAAATATGTGAGAGCGATCGCCCTTTTGAGTAATGAGTTTTGAAGTAATAAGTAATGAGTAAATACCCTCATCAATGGTGCTATCCTTTATAAACATCTTTCTTAACATAAAACTTGACAAAAACACCAACTTGTGTATCAGTGCTTTTTGAGATTTTGTCTAAGAAATTAATGTATAGTAATATACATTTTATCCACAACTTAAGTAATTTTACTGAAAATCCCTCTCCGCGAGAGAAAACCTGCTCAAAATTGCCAGCCTTTACCAGTTAATGGTTTGGGGTCACAAATAACTTATGAAGTGGCGGAGAGCGCCTCCCAATAACTCAAGATTATTGACCAAAAAACAGCCTCTAAGGCGCTCTCCGCTTTCGCTGGCAATTTTGAGTAAGTTTATTGCACCCCTGCTCCCGTGCTCCGGTGCTCCCGGAGCTATACAAGGGTTTGGTGAGTTCCTTATAAAGGATAGCCTTATGAGGAGAGTTAGGGGGACTAATTTTTCTCTCTAGGAAAAAGGCCATTACTCCTACAACTAGATTAGCAAAGGTTGCAGCCAGAAAAATCCCTTTGAGTCCTAATAGCCAACTACCCAAATAAGCAAGGGGAAGATAGAGAACTAGCATCCTACTGACAATTAAAACTAAAGAAGATGTCGGTCTACCCAAAGCGTTGAAAACAGCACTAGAAACCAAAATTACCCCATATCCTATATAACTAATAGAAACTAAACGCAGATACATTGAAGCAACATCAACCACTTGGGGGTCTGGGTTAAATAGTTTAGCGAGATTAGGCGCCGCTATTACTAAGGCAATCCAGATAAATAGTCCCCAAGCGACACATAAGTTGATACTGATATTCAAAGCCTCTCTAACTCGCTGATATTCCTTAGCACCCCAGTTTTGTCCCACAAAAGGACCTATCCCAGCAGATAAAGCCATTAAACCAATAATAGAGAAGGATTCAATCCGGGTAGCAACTCCAAATCCTGCTACAGCTTCTGGGTTATAAGTAGCAATCAAACTAGTAATAATTCCAATAGAAATAGGATTAATCATATTAGTACCCGCCGCAGGTAAACCCACTGCTAAAATTGACTGCCAACAACGCCACGCTTGACGAGGATGGGGAAGCTTCCAGGTAATTAAGTTAAGACGAAAGTGGAGTAAATAAATAGAGGCAACCAAAGTAATAGCGCGGGAAATTACTGTGGCTAAAGCTGCTCCTTTTAAGCCGAGAGGGGGGATAAAACCCCAACCAAATATAAATATAGGGTCGAGAATAATATTTATAAATCCTGCTATCATCATAATGATACTAGGAGTAAAAGTATCGCCAGATGCTCTTATAGCACTGTTACCTACCATCGGTACTACTAGACAAATCATTCCCAAGTACCAAATAGTCATATATTCTCTAATTAGGGGAAGAGTTTGTGCGTCAGCACCAAGAAGAGTAAAAATAGGGTCAATTGTCGCTAATCCTATGATTACAGCTACACTGACAATTAAGATTGAGAGTAAAAGACTGTTGGTTGTTAAATATTTGACTCTATCTGTGTTACCTTCGCCAATGGCACGGGCAATTACCGAAGAGGCACCAATTCCTAAACCAATAGCCATGCTTCCGAGTATCATCACCACCGGAAAGGTGAAACTCATTGCCGCTAGTTGAGTTGTACCTAATTTGCCCACAAAATAGGTATCTACTAAGTTAAAAAAGATAACGGCAAATACTCCCCAAATCATTGGTATGGTTAATTGGAGTAGAGTTTTGGTGACATTTCCCTGGGTAAGTTGTGCTTTCATAAGGCGATCGCACCTTTTGTTAAGATTTATTAATGTTTCTTTGTTAAAAATCTTAACACTTTTTCTGCCATGATGATATCTACCTCACACCAAAGCATCTATACCTAATGTTACTCGTGGTGGATGAATAATGAGTCTTGAAGTAATGAGTAACAGGAGGCAGGAGGCTCCGAGGCAGGAGGCAGGGTGCAGGGTGCAGGGTGCAGGGTGCAGGGAGCAGGGAGGCAGGGAGCACCGGAGCACGGGAGCACCGGAGCACGGGAGCACCGGAGCACGGGAGCAGGGAGCACCGGAGCACGGGAGCAGGAGGCAAGAGAGTTAGGTACAACCTCATGAGTCCTTTGAAATGCTATAACTCATAACTTCGAGACTTCAAGACTTCAAGAATTCGAGACTTCAAGACTTCAAGACTTCTTACTTCAAAACTCATTACTCATTACTTCAAAACTCATTACTCAACAACAACCAGTAACATTAGGTATAGATGCAAGATGTGAGTTGAGGAACGTCTACCCAAGTTCGCTGTTGATGAGATTGATGAGTTAAATCCATAAGTAATTGAGAATATACTCCTTCAGCTAAAGAAGGAGCAGAAACTTGATCTGCTTCTATACACTTTACCCAATGATCTACTACTCTAATAAAAGGGGCTAAACGTCCATCGGTGAAAACCTGAGGAAAAGCTAAACGTTTGGGTATTTCTACCTCTGTCAAGGTTTTATCTGGTAATGCCTCCCATAGTCGAAAACCGTGAACATAATCTTTGAGGTTATTACTACCCAAAACCAGAGTACCCTTATCCCCATAGACTTCTAACCAATGTCCTCTACCATTGTTTGTCACTGAAGATAGGGAAATTTGACAGGGAGTACCATCGGCTAACTCCAGTAAGATTAAATTAGTATCGTCGCTATCTACAACCTTTAACTCTCCTCCAGCTTTTAAATCAGGACGTTGTTGAATAGCAGAGGCTAAATAACCAGATAATCTTTGCACAGGACCAAATAACCAGTTAATATAGTCAAAGCAATGAGAACCAATCGCACCCAAAACTCCACCCCCTAAATCTTTACGGGAATACCAATTCCAAGGACGTTCTGGATTAGCCCTACTTGCTACTAACCAATCTACTTTGATTAAATATTTTTTGCCTACATATCCTGCGGCTAAATATTCTGCTAGTAATTGCCAAGCGGGAATGAAGCGAAATTCAAAATCAGGAACCACAATTACTTGATGTTGTTTGGCTAGTTGATGTAACTCTTTTACTTCAGCTACATTGAGAGTCATAGGTTTTTCTAACAACAGATGTTTTTTAGCTGTGATAATTTTTTTTCCCATTTCGTAGTGTAAAAAGGGAGGAGTTGCTAAGGTAATTGCTTCAATCTCTCCTAAGGCTAACATTTCTTCTAGTTGTGTACAAGCAAAGGGGATATTCTGGGATTTGGCGATCGCTTTTGCGGTTTCTGCTTCCCGATGGTATACTGCAATTACTTCAGTTTGGGGATGTTGTTGTAATCCTGGTATATGTATTTTTGACCCAAATCCTGTTCCCACTACTCCTACTTTTATTTGTTTTTTTTGATTCATATCAATTCTCTTTTCTCTCCATAGTTAATTAATTTCCCTGGGGTTTGTTGGGTTTCGTTCCAAGGGCCCAACCTACAATTTTATCAACTTTTAATTTACCTCTTTTTTGGGTACAAAATAAATTATAGCAATGAGCAAATAGATGTTTACAGTTATTATGAAAAGCACCCCTTGGTAAGGGGGGTTGGGGGGATCTGTAAATCTAAATATCGTTAACACGAACTACTGCTATATCTACAACTATAAGTGAATAATCTCCACTTCACCCCATTTTTCTTGTAAATACTCTGCTACTAAACGACGATGACAAAAGTGAGGTTTCGCTTCACTACACAATAAACAACTATTATTTAACATTTCTCGATTTAATACTTGTTCAATTTTTCTTTTTTCTAACAATTTTATGAATTTTTCCTGATAAATCGGCCAGTTATCTTGATTCTTTTTATATTCTGTTAAAATCTCTTGAGTTGGTGCTAATTCTGTTCGATGATAATATTCAATCTGAGCTATTTTTTTGAGAAAATAAGCTAAATCTTTCTTTTTGGTAAATCCAGCTAGTTGAGAAACATTGTTTAATCTGGTATCTATTACTGTTTTTACTTGATTATTTATCAAGAGTTCAAAGAATTCTTGAGCTGTTTTTTTGGTAAATCCTATAGTTAGTAGTTTGATTTTTTTTTTAGTTTGATAGGCAATTTTTTCTCCTTGACGATTATAAGCTTGTCTAATTAGTTCTTTTTTATTCTCTCCAGAATGATTAAGATAATCAACAATATTTAATTGGTTAAAGTCTTCAATTAACTTATGAAGTTTTAATAACCTTTGTTCAAACTTATCATGATTTTCTAATTTTCCTTGGGGCAATATATGGAATATATCTAATTTTTTTTCTTTTAATTGTTGACAAATTAATACAGCGCGATGACAATTAATAGGGTCTTTTTCTGCACACATCAGGGCAATTTTATAATTATTTAATCCAGCAATAAGACGTTTAATTCCCTGAGAAAATTCTGGAGTTGCTGCTATTTTAGCATATAATGCTTTACCATTAACATAACAATCAGAATTATTGGGTCTAGCGCCTAATTCTTGACCGAGAAAAATATATTTAATATTTTCTTGTTCTAGTTTGGCTTGCAAATTTCCCTGATTAAAATGGGGTAAATAGCGACTATAGGGATGCGATCGCACATCAGCTATGGCAGTAATCTGATATTGGTGTAAGAGTTGAATAAAAGCATCTATAGTTAAATTAGAATGGCCAATTGTATATAATTCCATGAAAAAAACTATACAGAAATAACTGCTGCTACTAGTTTATAACAATATTCTTCATAGGGTTCGCTTAAACTAATAGTAAAAAAAACCCAATCAGGATTAAAATCTGGTAAACTTAAGCTATGTATAGGGTAGTTACCATCAGGCAAATGTTGAATTTTTTGCTTAAAAATTGGATCTGTCACTGATAAACAGTAGGGACAATTTTGCAGAGTAAAACTAGCTTTTAATTTCCAAGAATCTACTAATTCAATAACTTTGAAGTTAAGATTTTCTGGTTTAACCAAAATTAAAGATGCAGAGGGTGGATTGTCAAGCAAATAACTATATTTAATTTTTTTGTCAAAATCATTAAATAAATAGGGAGGGGATACAGCTACAGATTCGAGAAAGTCTCTAATCTTTTGTTTTTCCTGAGAAGAGTGGCGATTGAAACGATGACATAGACGCCAAGGTTGAGGATTAAATAACCAATTTTCTGGGTGATGGGGTTGTGGAGATGGTTTAATGAGGTCGATTTCGATAATATCTAAAGGTAGTGGTTCATCATCATCAGAAAGTTGATAATCTTGACTAAATAGAGTACCATCATCTCTAGTTGAAACTGGACGAATCCAACCTTTACCATCCTGTCTTAAGCCAGCAATACATCTACCTAGGTGTTTATCAGAGTTAGCTAGACATAAAATTTGGTGAGTTGGCATCTAATTTGTTCCTAAATCAATAAATTTTGCCAAATCAAATTAACTTTTAGTTTAATTATAAGTTTAGCGTTAGTGAAACAGCAATACAAACATTTATTTATTTTTATAGAAGTGTTTAGCAGCGAGGGGGGAATACAATCTTATGTCCAAGATTTACTAGCTGCCTATTCATCTTTACCGGAGAAAGACTACCAAGGCAAGATATTTTTGCTGAGAGATGGGGAGGGATGTAATAATCCTTTGGTTAATACATCTTTGGATTTTCATTATTGCCAAGCGGCAAAACCATGGCAAGATCGTTTAAATCTAGCTTCTCGGTTATTGTTAAGTTTAGTTACTCAAAAACCAGATCATGTATACTGTGGTCATATTAATTTAACCCCCTTAATTGCTAGTCTCTGTTTACCTCTAAAAATACCCTATACTGTTTTAACTTATGGGAAAGAAGTGTGGTCGCCTCTGAATAGGATTAAACGTCTAAGTTTACAAAAAGCCACAGGAATTTGGACAATTAGTCGTTATAGTCGCGATCGCCTTTGTGAAGCCAATCAAATTAAACCTGAAAAGGTAAAAATTTTACCCTGTGTGGTGGATGGCGATCGCTTTACTCCTGGTGAGAAGCCAAAAGCCTTGATAGATAAATATAACTTAGGTGAAAATAAGGTATTAATGACGGTAGCGCGTTTATGGTCAGGAGATATCTATAAGGGTGTAGATGTGACTATTCGTGCCTTACCCACAATTTTAGAACAATATCCCCAAGTTAAATATTTAATCATTGGTAGAGGGGATGATCAACCCCGTTTAGCAAAGTTAGCAGCAGAATTAGGGGTAGATAAGCAGGTGGTTTTTGCTGGATTTATTCCTAATTCAGAATTACCAGATCATTATCGAGTTGCCGATATTTATGTGATGCCTTCTCAAGAAGGTTTCGGTATAGTTTATTTAGAGGCTTTAGCTTCAGGGATTCCTGTGATAGCAGGAGATGCTGATGGGTCAGCAGATCCCTTGCAGGATGGCCGTTTAGGTAAACAAGTACCTCATCGGGATCCTCTTGCTGTAGCTAAAGCTTGTGTTGATATTCTTCGGTGTGGGGATCAAAATATTAATCCTCAGTGGTTACGGGAGGAGACTTTAGCTAAATTTAGTCAATCTAGTTTGAGACAGCAACTAGCTTTGGAGTATCTTGATCAATATTAATTGGGGAGATCGCCAATAACAGCCTAGCTTCAAACTAGAGTAATATGATAAAAAGCGATCTCCCCAATTGAAATGCTAATTACTCTGAGTTTTGATTATTGAGTAATTCCTGCTGTTGCTGTTTAAAGTCGTTAGCAGCATTATTAATATTTTCGTTGCTATCCTCTCTAAATTCTTCTGGACTACGAATTTCACCCATAGTAGCACGGCGAATTAAGTCCATGGGATTTAATCCAGAACTTCCAGTGAGGGGATCATATTCATTGCTTTGAAAGCCATCTGTATTAGAATTCGGATTAACCTGGGCTAAACATGGAGTAATCAAAGCTAAACAAGCAGCCACAGATAGAGAATGTATGGCGAGGGTAGGGAGTAACTTAGTTAGCATAGTTTTTTTATGAAAAACGACGACGGAGGAGAGGTTGAATTGCCAAAAGAGCAACAGCATCAAATATAACAAGAATCAAGAGGACTTGATTAAAGCTAGTAGAAAACCAAGGAGATGCTAAAACAGTACTAGTGAAGCTCCAATCTTGATTAAGATAGAGATAGCGAATTGGTTCAATAGCGTAGGTTAGGGGATTAGCTAAAGCAATTACCTGTAACCATTTAGCCATAAAGTCTAGGGGTGCTAAAGCTGTACTAGCAAATAACAGAGGTAAGTTAGCTACAAAGATTATCGCAATTAGCTCAATATGTCCTGGTAGGGCAAAAGCTAAACCGAGACTGAGGGCAGTCACTGCTAAAACAATCAAAAGTACAATTAGAGCGATTGTTGCTAATCCAGCTACACTTGGGAATCCTGCACCCACAAAGGCGCTTGCCACTACAATTACTGCTGTTTGAATTAAGCTCAAAGCGACTATGTAGATAGTAGAGGCGGCAACAATTGAGTAGCGAGAAGCTAGGGGGGCTACTAGAAGGCGATTGAGGAAGCCGAATTCCCTATCAAACATTACTGGGAGTCCTGCGTTTAAAGCTCCAGAAAAAGCGGTAAAAACGATTATTCCTGGTGCTAGAAATTGAGCATAGTTAGCTTGATTACCGAAAATTCCCTGGGGTGCCTGTTCAAAAAGAGCACCAAAGAGAATTAACCAAATAAATGGTTGAATAATTCCTGCCACTAGAGTAGAGGGGCGGCGCTGGAGTTGAATAAACAGGCGTTTAGTTAGAGCGAGGGTTTCTTGAGTAAAATCTGCTATGGGGTTAGTTTGGTCAAGATTGCTTGGGGTAAATTTTTCTGTGGTTATACTTTGGCTCATAATATTTGCTTTTATTTTATTAAAGAGATTTATTTCATTTGTTGTTTTTTCTCAGCTTTTAAATCTCTGCTACTCATTGCTGCTAATTCAGCATCGAGAAGGGTTTTACCTGTGGCTGCTAGATACACATCATCTAGACTAGGGCGAGATTGGGTTAAGCTAAATATAGGTAAATTAGCCTCAGTGAGAGTTTGTTCGATTTGACTTAGGGAGTTAGCTTGGGGGGTAACTACTAAGTTGAGAGAATTCCCCTGGGCTTGGTTGGTAATAATTTCTTGAATAAAGGGTAGTTTAGTTAAGATATTGCTGGCGGTTTGTGCCTCTTCTAGTGTAGCAAATTCCTTGAGGCGCAAGGTGACGCGATCTCCCCCTATTTTTTCTTTTAGTTGACTTGGTGTTCCTTCTGCTATTACTGTACCCTTATCTATAATAGCTAGACGGTCTGCGAGGGCGTCGATTTCTTCTAGGTAGTGACTGGTAATCAGTACAGTTGTGCCTTGTTCTCGTAGTTTACGTAAAAAATCCCAAACTACGATTCTACTTTCGATATCTAAACCCACTGTGGGTTCATCGAGTACTAATAGTTGAGGTTTATGGAGTAACCCTGCGGCTAAATCTAAACGTCTTCGTAAACCTCCTGAGTAGGTACCTGTTTTTTTGTCTGCATACTCACTTAATCCCAATAGTTCGATTAATTCTTCTACTCTTTTTTTAGCTTGAGAGCGAGGTATGTGGTACAGGGCCGATTGTAGTTCTAATAGTTCTTTGCCTGTTAATATTTTATCTAGGGCAACTTCTTGGGCAACGTAGCCGATTTGACGCCTTACTGCTTTGGGTTGTTCAATTGCCGATATGCCGCACACTTGAATCTCCCCAGCATCTGGTTTAGTTAGGGTACATAGACAGCGTATTGTGGTTGTTTTTCCTGCGCCATTAGGACCTAGTAATCCAAAAATTTCCCCTGGTTGAACTTTAAATGATATATTTTTTACGGCTACTACTGAACCGTAGGATTTTTGTAAATTGTTTATTAAAACAGTGGGAACCATAGTACAGTTCTTTTTACTTTTGTTATTGATAATTATTTGTTTTTATTTTAGCTTGATCCTTTACATAACTTAAATTTCATGTTAGCACTTTTGTACTAAATTAACTGATGTTAGGCAAAAATAGAATTAATTGTTGATTTTAGCCTCAAACCTGACACCTGACTTAAAAGTATAACTGGTACACTCTTACTGCTATAATTGTTTAATCAAAGAACAAGGTAAAGGAAATAGAGATAAAATTACATACGATGTTTGATTATAGTTTAAATTCAGACTTTTCGGTATTGTCCATTACCTTATACTGTTCCGTCTTGTTCAAAAGTAAGTTAGCTTCAAAAAATATATATTGGGTCAAAAGATATGACATTTTGCGAATATAGTCCCGGATTAGAGGGTATTCCTGCTACTAAATCTAGTGTTAGTTATGTAGATGGGAAAAAAGGCATATTAGAATATAGAGGTATCTCTATTGAAGATTTAGCTAATCAAAGCAGTTTTATCGAAACAGCCTATTTGCTGATTTGGGGCCAATTACCCACTCAAGCTGAATTAGAAGATTTTGAAACTGACATTCGTTATCATCGCCGCCTTAAATATGTAATTCGGGATATGATGAAGTATTTTCCCGATGCTGGTCATCCTATGGATGCTTTACAAACTTCTGCCGCCGCTTTAGGTTTATTTTATTCTCGTCGTGCTTTGGATGATCCTGCTTATATTAGAAAAGCAGTAGTTAGGTTATTGGCTAAAATCCCTACTATGGTAGCGGCTTTTCAGTTGATTCGTAAGGGAAATGATCCCGTTTTACCAAGAGATGATTTAGATTATTCTACCAACTTTCTTTATATGCTCACAGAAAGAGAACCAGATCCTCTCGCGGCCCATATTTTTGATGTGTGTTTAACTCTCCACGCAGAACACACAATTAATGCTTCTACTTTTAGTGCGATGGTAACAGCTTCTACTTTAACAGACCCTTATGCGGTGGTGGCTTCGGCGGTGGGTACTTTGGCCGGACCTCTACATGGTGGCGCCAATGAGGAGGTTTTAACTATGTTAGAAGAAATCGGCTCTATAGAGAATGTTCGTCCTTACGTGGAAGAAAAAATCGCTAAGAAAGAAAAAATTATGGGGTTTGGACACAGAGTTTACAAGGTTAAAGACCCAAGAGCTACTATACTGCAAAATCTAGCGGAAAAACTCTTTGATCAAACTGGACATGATCAATATTATGATATGGCTATAGAGTTAGAGAAGATCGTAGAGGAAAACTTGGGGGCTAAGGGAATTTATGCTAATGTTGATTTTTATTCTGGGTTGGTATATCGCAAGTTGAAGATTCCTACAGATTTATTTACCCCAGTTTTCGCGATCGCCCGGGTAGCCGGTTGGTTAGCTCATTGGAAAGAACAATTAGCGGTCAATCGTATTTTCCGCCCCACTCAAGTTTACCAAGGTTTACATGATATTTCTTATGTACCTATTGAGCAGCGTCACAATCCTATTGATTGCAATGGTAAGTCTTAATTCTCACCTAGCCAATTTTCTTTCCCCTTATACAGCAATAGTTAGAGATTTGAATCAAATTTCGGTTTAGATCTTGTAGGTTGGGCCCTTGTAAACGAAACCCAACAATCTACCTCGTTGTCTTTGACTGTGTTTTGTGTTGGGTTGCACGACCTTTAAGCCAACTCATATCTTGCACTCAAGTACAAAAGTACAGAAATTGACCAACAGGCGAGAATCAATTTTTAAGGGGTTAGGATCAATTCTTTTACTCATTACTCATCCCCCACCAGTAACTTTGGGGTAAAGATGCGAGGGGTCTGAGTCAACCTACTGGCTATTGCCTATTGCTCTGTGAGAGTTGTTATCAACTTTTATGGTAATAAGAACTTGAGAAAATTAATTAATGTTTAAATTAATCTTTGGTTCCAGCAACCCAGCGTAAACCCCAGTTAAACTGCTTATCCATGACGCGATGACCTTGGAAATATTCTACAACTTTGGTGATGTTAAAAGTGTTCCCTGCATTTTCTAAAAGGGCAATAGAACACATATTGTTATTACTATGAGTATCATCAAGTTTAACAACTATTTCCGGGGCGCCTTGACGTTTAATGGTAACTACACCATCGGCTTCACCCCAATTAGCTGCACCTTCGTAAATAAAGGCATAAATCAAGATACGCTTAATGTTACTCACCATATCGCCGTTGATGCGCATATTTTCCCCTCCAGACCAACTCCCGGTGCGATCATCCCCACACAGGAGTATATAGGGAGTATTTTCAAAGGATCCAAAGCAATTTCCTAAAGCTTGGATAGCGCCTTTTTCTCCGTTAGTTAGTTCATAAAGACAACCTAAATCTAAGTCAATACCGCCTCTGTTAATTGCACCTCCTAACATTCTCCCTAGTAACCCGCCTTGGGGTTTACTAGATTCTGGGCGTTGATTCCAGTTTAAATTTACTAAAATCTCGCCTAAGCCACCAGTAATTTTTTCTTTTAGTTTTACTGAGTCGCCTTTGCTTTTTAAGACTATTTTTGAAGAGAGTTTAAGCTGATTTGCTCCCGGAATCATGGTTTGAAAACTACTTAAATCCATGATTTGGTTTTCGTTAACCATTTTAGCTCCCATCATGCCTGTATTTTCTATTTTGGCAATTACAGCTACTGTACCCTGGATGTCAGAATCTAGAGGTACTCCTACTGATTCACCTTTGTCATCAACTACTATCACAGAGGCATCATATTCATTAAATAACTTTCTGATATTTTGAGAGGCGTCGGTAAAGTTTAGGGTACATATATATACTTCTGCCATCTCCTCAAGTTGAGTGATGCGCAAAACTTCTTCATTTTCTCCTCCTGTGGCACCTATTCCTGCATCTTCACTCAGTTGAATGTAGGGAAAAGTATTTAAGCTCCCCATGTTGCCTCCAGCATAGTTGTCAGAATAAACTCCCCCCACACGTCCATCTTTGGTTTTATAAAAAGCCATGAGGTCTAAATCAACTGCCGCTGTCCATTTTAGAGATACCATTAGTTGCTTTAGGGAGACGTATGCTTCTTCTCCTTTGGTTTTTAGAGTAACTTTTGGTTTTAATTCTGCCATGCTTATTTTCCTGTTTATTTTAGTTAGTTTTAGTTGAGTTAGTAGTTTATAGTTGAAACTCTGCGGGGTTTAAGTTTAACTCTCGACAAATTTCTCTGACTACTTCTTTTTCGGTATCATCAAAGTCACCATCTGCCGCACCAATGGCACAACAAACGGTAACTAAGAGTTTGGCGCCTTGGGCATTTTTCTTGATTTCAGTTATAGTATTCAAGGCTTGTCTTTTGGCTATAGCTGGAGAAAACTCAAAGTTATCTGTAATGGTGTTAAATTTTTTCATCACCACTTCTTCATCAAATACTTTTAATTCTGGACTTCTAGAAATAAAGCCTTGCATCTTGCGCTTTTCTGAAGGATCGATATATCCATCTGCCGCGGCTACTAAGGCACAACTTGCTACCACTGCTTCCATAAATTCTTTGTTTTTGAATTTAACTACTTCGTCTTGCAGATTTTTTCTTTGATCATCTAGCCAAGTTAAAAAACTCATTTTAATTTCTTTTATTATTACTGTATAGTATCCATTTTAATTGATTTTAATTTATAATCACTTCAGCCCCTGGTATAGTGGTAGCAAATTCGTCTAGGGTAATCACACGATTTTCATTAATTAGTTTAGCTCCTATAGCACTAGTATTATCTATTTTAGCAATTACTGCTACATGTCCTTTTTTCTCTGAATTAAGAGGAATAGCAATAGTTTCTCCTTTTTCGTCTATTACTGTTACAGCGCCGTCATATTCACTAAAAGAGGAGTCTTGCTTCTCTATAGCGTCTGTATAGTTTATTGTACATATATATACTATACCCAAGTCATCTAACCTTGTGATTCTGATTATTTCTTCGTTTTCTCCTCCTGTAGCACCTAATCCTTGATCGCCGCTTAGTTGAATGTACGGAAATTGATTTAATTCTCCTAAACTTCCTCCCGGATAATTATCTGATACAACTCCGCCTCGGCGACCGTCTTTAGCGTGGTAAAATGCCATTAAGTCTAAATCTACATCGGCAGTCCAGGTTAGTTTTACCATCAACTGTTTAATAGAAATAAAGGCTTCTTCTCCTTTGTTTTTAAGAACTATTTTCGGTTTTAATTCTGCCATTTTTTTGTCCTTTTACTCATTTTTTATTACTCATTTTTTATAAATGTAGCAATACTTGGTTTTTCTGCCTGTACTTTGTTTACATTAATTAGCATTGGTTTATCGCCGGAGTTATCTATGTGGGCGATTATGCAGTAATTACCTCCTTCTGTTGCTGTTAGAGGCACTTCAAAGGAGTTTCCATCTGCGGTAACAATTACTTTGCCGTCGTAACTGGCAAAATTAGCATTAGGTTTATTGTAGATATTAGCTACTATCAGCAAATGGTCTAAATGTTCTACACTGGTAAAGTAGAGATTTTCTTGATTATCTCCCCCCTTATCTCCTACTCCCGCATCTTGATCTAAATAAATCCAGGGAAATTTATCTTGGTTGCCACGATAGGCAAAATATACATGTCCTTCTTCTCCTGGTTTACCACTGCCACCTCCTACTAGTTTACTCCAGAAACTCCCTCCTGCTGGTGCAGTAGTTTTAGTTTTAAAAAAGGCGTGTAAATCTAAGTCTACCGCTGCTTTCCAACTTAACATGGTGTGTAAGTTGTTAATAGGAATTTTACTGCGATCGCCTTTTTTCTTCAGGATTATTTTAGAACTTATCTGTAACAATTTTGCCCCAGGAATTGTGCTTTGAAATTTAGCTAAATCGAGAATTTTATTTTCACTAATTAATTTTGGTCCCATAAAGTTCCCATTGTCTATACGTGCTATTACTGCAACTGATCCTTTTTCTGGTGAATCTAGGGGAACACCGATACTTTCTCCTTTGTCATCTATTAGTATCATATTAGCATCGTAATCGGCAAAGGCCACATTTTGATTAGCTTTGGCGCTGGTAAAGTTAATTGTACAGATATATAGTTGTGCTAAATCATCTAATTTAGTTATGCGCAGTATTTCTTGATTATCTCCTCCCCTATCTCCTACTCCTGCATCTTCACTCAGTTGAATGTAGGGAAAACTATTCAGACTTCCCATGCTACCTCCCGCATAGTTATCAGAAAATACTGCCCCAACTTGACCATCTTTGGTTTGATAAAAGGCCATCAAGTCTAAGTCTACACTAGCTTTCCAATTTAGCTTCACCATTAGTTGTTTAATGGGAATAAACGCTTCTTCGCCTTTAGTTTTGAGAATGATTTTTGCTTTTAGTTCAGCCATGATTACTTGATTTTTGTTAAATTTTGGCAATTTTTACTGTTTTTACCGCAACTATTTTTCCAGTCTACTCCCACGTTTTCCTCTTCTAACTAAAAACGTGGGGTAGATATTTTGGCACAAAAAACTATCTCTTACTGAACTAGTAGTTTAGCACCAGGAATAGTCTTCACAAAAGTTCCTAAATCAATAATTTTGTTTTCGTTTATTAACTTTGCACCCATTGCACTAGAATTATCTATCTTAGCAATTATTGCTACTTGTCCTTTATCTGTAGAATCTAATGGTACACCAACTGATTCTCCTTTGTCGTCAATTACTGTTATTCCACCATCATAATCACTGAAGGAAGTCTCTTTTTTTTCAGAAGCATCAGTATAGTTAAGGGTGCAGATATACAATTCCGCCAAATCGTCTAGCTTTGTTACCTTAAGCACTTCTTCATTATCTCCACCAGTAGCGCCTACTCCTTGGTCGCCACTTAGTTGTATAAAGGGAAATTCATTGAGGCTACCTAGTGATCCGCCTGGGTAGTTATCAGAGAATACACCCCCGTCTTTACCGTCTTTAGTTTTATAAAAAGCCATTAAATCTAAGTCTACACTTGCGGTCCATTTGAGAGTAACCATTAGTTGTTTAACTGAGATGTAAGCTTCTTCTCCTTTTTTCTTTAAGGTTACTTTAGCTTTTAAATCTGCCATAATTAACTCCTATTTTTTTGTACCAATTTTTTTCTTGTTAAACTACAGAGTTATTTGGTTATAAATCTGTAGATTGCTAAAAAAATGGTATTGTTACTATTATAACTTGAGACTTTAGAGGATTTATCTGTCAGCGCCAATTTGGAACACAGGCATAGTAGTACATCAATTGCCAGTAAACTTGTCAACTTTATGGTTAAGAATTTTGGGAAGTGGACGTGTAAGGTCAAGCTAGTTATTGAGTCTACACCTGTAGTGTAGAGTACCGAGTAATTAGCAAGGAATAAAAACACTTTACATGGCAAAAGATATACCGCTGACTTTTTTCTGTCTTATTTTGCTGTTTGAGTAAATTTGAGTAGATTTTTAGAAGCGGATACAGTACAGTACAAGAAACGGCGATTAAAGAATTAAAATCTCTTTCGGAGGATCATATTTACCGAAATGATATTTTAGAATTGATTTATAACCTACTAAGTATCATAGAAGCTAATCAACAAAAAGGCGAAATATTAGAAAAAGAGGATGAAGAATTTATGGTGAAGTTATCATCTATTTATTTAGAACAATTAGAAGCTAAAAGAATTGAAGGTCTCGAAGAAGGAATTAAAACAAATCTCCGTGATAACATTATTAGTATTCTGGAAAAACGCTTTCAAACATTACCTCCTGAATTAGTATCACAAATTAATAGTCTCGAAAACAAAGTAAAATTACAACAACTTCCTCCTCGAAACTATCAGTGTAAATTCTCTAGAAGAATTTCAAAATTTGATAGAAAATTAAAAGAAATTAAGAGTGATCGCCTCTAATCTCTCCTTTGAAAGGCGATCGCCCTAGAATTTATCAGATTGAAAAAATCAACACTATGCTGAAACATCTTGTGATTGGACTTATTTATTTTTATCGTTTTTGTATTTCGCCACTGTTTCCCCCTAGCTGTCGCTTTCAACCGACTTGTTCCCAATATTGTTTAGAAGCGATTCAACGGTTTGGAGTTTGGCGGGGTGGTTTTTTAGGAATTAAACGCATTATGAGATGTCATCCTTTTCATCCTGGCGGTTACGATCCTATTCCTGAAGATATACACCAAAATGAAATTACTAAACCCCGGATTTAAAATCTAGTTAATTACTCTAGAGTTAATCTCCTAGTAGTGACTGAAATGATAATTCAGCATCTAACTCAGATCTTGCACCAGTACTTCTGTACTAAATTAACCTCAGAAAAAGTTCATTTCTCTTTCGCCTTATATCTTGCAAAGGTATACCAATTTTTAAGCGTTGAGCATTAATTCTTTAACTCATTACTCATTACTTCAAAACTCATTACTCAACCACCACCAGTAACATTAGGTATAGATGCTTTGGTGTGAGTCTAAGGGGGATTGATTTAGACAGGATTGAAAAAATACCTTTGTCTTCTGGGATTGTTCCGCTTGAATTAATGCTTCTCTTCCTTTTGCTAAAAATTCTTGTTTAGTAGCTAGGGGAGTAGGGACTGTAGTAGTTACACCGATATTAACCGTTAGATACTCATTAATCTGAGTCCTCCCGGCTTCTATGTGTAGATTTTGCACTTGTCTTTGAAATTTCTTTGCTAACTCAACTGCAATACTGTTTTCGGTATTGGCTAAAATAATCGTAAATATGTCTTTTTCGTTTTTGTAAACTGAATACTCCTGTTTGTGAAAAATAGGTTCAATCTGTTGAGTAATTTTTGCCAGAGTATTTTTAGCTGTTTGATCGCCAAATATATATTTATATTTCGACCAGGAATCAATACTACACATGATCATCGATAGAGGTTGTTGCAGTCTCTTCATCTTTAGCCACTGTTTGGATAAACAATCATCTAGTTTAGAGTGTTCGTCTATATAGCAATTTTCATTGAGTTCTACTAACTTTTGTAACTTGGTGTAGTCCTCGTCCGCCTGTTGACAATGATTAACTTGTTTAATACTATTGCTGAGATAGTCAGTTATTAGAGACAATAGTTGAATTTCTAAATTTAACCAGGATCTACACTTAGTACCAGAACATTGATCGACTACTAATAATCCCCATAACTTATTTTTTCCTTCATTTTCTGGGATTAGTATGGGAAGTGTCAATCTGGCTTTGACTTGGAAAAAACTTCCGAGAAAGTCCTCCTCGGCTTTGACGCAGTCACAGTTTTGGACTTGAATCTTGCCTTGAAGCAATTCTTGTAAGTCTTGATTATCAAAAACATAACCCACTTTCCATTCTTTCATACTTGTATACCCGGGAGCGATCTCCTCTTCAATCACTACCATTTCACTATTATCTTTATATTTCCACAGCATCACCCTCTCTACATCTAAAGCTTCTTTTATTCTTGTTACTGTTTTTGCAAAAATTGTTCTTGTTACACTTTCTACTTGTTTATTATCCACACTGCTTAAATTTTTGACATCATCCCATTTACTTTCATCTGCTATTGCATAGGGAATCTCTATATGACAATGACGACAATACCAGGTTAAATTACCTTTACTAACTTGGCTTAGTAGTAGAGATGTGCAAAATGGACATAGGTGTTGACTTGACATAAAAACTATTCACCACTGATATTTTTTATTAAACTTTGTTTTTTATTTAGGTTCTAGGTTTATTATCGTGAAAAAATTTAGATTTATTTTAAATTCTTATAATTACTCAATAATTTTTTATATTTCTTCATCTCTTTTTAACCTCAGAAAAATGTTACGATATATAAAGTATAACCCAAAAATTTTCTTTTGATCTCTCAAACATATAAGTGATCCCTATTTAATTTATATAGTTTTATGTCTCAAATCTTAAAAATTCGTCCTGCTCAAGTCCAAGATACTGAAGCTATTTTTTCCTTGATTATAGCCTTAGCTGAATATGAAAATTTGAGTGATTCCGTTACAGGAAGTAGCGACCAGTTACGTGAAGATTTATTCGGAGAAAATGCTTGTATAGAAGCAATTGTTGCTGAATGGGAGCAACAAGTAGTTGGTTTTGCGTTGTTTTTCGGTAACTATTCTACTTTTTTAACTCGTCCGGGAATTTACTTAGAAGATATTTTTGTGTTATCAGAATATCGTCGTCGAGGTATTGGGGGTAAAATGCTTAACTATATAGCTAAACTAGCCCAACAGCGCGATTGTGGGCGTTTAGAGTGGAGTGTTTTAGATTGGAACCAAAAGGCGATTACTTTTTACGAAAAAATTGGCGCTACTGTTTTACCTGATTGGCGTATTTGCCGTGTCACAGGGGATGCTTTGGTAAAATTAACAGAATATACGGAGAACTAGATTAGTAAGGGAAATTATATTTTATCCAAAAACCCAACTAGGTCTTCTACAAAAGATTGACTAATTTGATTAGATTTACTTGCAGGTAAATTTAAATCCATAGTTGCTTCCTCTATCTTAGTAGGAGTATCAAAAGTACTTACTAAGGGTATTTCATCGGCAAGATTAACAATAACTAGACGGAAGGCGATTTGCTGAACTTCTTCAATTGGTAAATTCAATTGTTTAGCTATAGTACTCAAAGGAGTTTTTCCATCAGTATATTCCCAAACTCTAGATTCTAATTTATTGATAGATAGTTTCGGAGTGCCTTGGGGGATACTAATTAATCCTGAAGTAGGTGCTGGTAGTTTTTCTTTTAAAGCACTCCAATCTTTTAAAACTCTTAGTCCTTCTAAGGTCACTTCAACGGCTTTATTACTTAATCCAGTCATTTCTGCTTTGGGTAAATTGACATTGCTCTCAAATTCAAATTTACCTTTTTTAAGTTTAAATAATTCACAAACTTGACGCATTACTTGTATATAAAATAGTATTTTTAGTTGCTCTGAGTTTAATAAATTTTGTGCTTTCAGGTATAAACCTAGAGGAAGGTTGTTCGCACAAATTTTGGCGATTTTTTGAATAATTTCTTTTTTTAACCATTTTCTTTCATCAATTATTGAAGCTAAACCATCTTGGTTTAAGTGATTAGCTGCCGCTACAATCAAACCATCTTGGAACCAAATATAGTGGTAAGGATGCTGTAAATCATCTTTACAACATAAAGTTAATCTACCTGTTTTTTTTCCTTGTGAAATTAACTGAAAAATTTCTGGCAGAGAATATTCTGATAAATATCCATTAATCTTCATAGTTTACATAAATTAATATTTTTTTATTAAATCTATTATTCACTATTATAATAATTCCTTATTTAAATATCACCTATAAATTATTTATTTTTGTTAAAAATATAAAGTTAGCTAAATTAGTACAATAGTACTGATGCAAGATGTGAGTAAACCAGTAAAATAAGTTATTCGTGCTATCTTAACAAATGATCAATAAGCACAATTACTATAAATTCAATTATGAAAAAGACCCTATTTCTTAGTCCCCCCTCATTTGATGGTTTCGATGGTGGCGCCGGGGCGCGATATCAAGCAAAACGAGAAATTACATCTTTTTGGTATCCTACTTGGTTAGCACAACCTGCGGCGTTAGTGCCTGGAAGTAAATTAGTCGATGCTCCACCTCATAATCTTTCGGTAGAAGATATACTCAAGATAGCTAAAGATTATGAATTAGTGATTATGCACACTAGTACCCCATCTCTAGCTAATGATGTGCAATGTGCCAAGGCAATAAAAGCTCAAAACCCTGATACAGAAATAGGTTTGATTGGCGCTCACGTGGCGGTTTTGCCAGAAGAAACTTTGAGAGAAAATCCTATAATAGATTTTGTCTGTCGTCAGGAATTTGATTATACCTGTAGAGATTTAGCTGAGGGGAAACTCTATTCACAGATTAAAGGCTTAAGTTATCGAGATAAATTTGCTCAGATTCACCACAACCAAGACAGAGAATTAATTCATGATTGGGATAGTATGCCTAGTGTCTTGCCAATTTATGCTAGAGACTTAGATATCAGTAAGTATTTTATTGGTTATTTGCTGCATCCCTATATTTCTTTTTATACTGGTAGAGGTTGTCCGGCTAAATGTAGTTTTTGTTTATGGCCTCAAACTATCGGAGGACACCAATATCGCGCTAAAAGCCCCGAGGTAGTGGGTAAAGAGATGGCTGAGGCTAAGGGGATTTTTGGCTCTACAGTAAAGGAATATATGTTTGATGATGATACCTTTACTATTGATAAAGCAAGAGCGATCGCTATTAGTGAATATTTGAAGAAACTCAAGTTAACTTGGAGTTGTAATGCCCGTGCTAATTTAGACTATGATACTCTTGCGGCTTTACGTAATAATGGGTTGCGTTTACTCTTGGTGGGATTTGAATCAGGAAATCAAGGAATTCTCGATGGGATTAACAAGGGTGTAAAGTTAGAAGTAGCTAGAAAGTTTATGCAAAACTGTCATAAGTTGGGAATTACTGTACATGGTACTTTTATTATCGGTTTACCTAATGAGACACCAGAAACTGTAGAAGAAACAATTCGCTTTGCCTGTGAAGTTAATCCCCATACTATTCAAGTTTCCATTGCAGCTCCCTATCCTGGAACACAACTTTATCAACAGGCAAAAGAGGCTAATTGGTTTAGCGATCGCGATTTAGTGGCTAGTTCTGGTATTCAAATGTCTCCTTTGGAATATCCTAATTTTTCTAGTGCTCAAATTGAAGCTGCCGTAGAGAAGATGTATCGGCGCTTTTATTTTCGTCCTCGTGCCATTATTCCTATTGTCGCTGAGATGCTTGGGGATCCTCAAATTTTAGTACGTCGTCTCCGGGAGGGAAGAGAGTTTTTTGACTATCTTCGCCAACGCCAGAGGAATTCCGCACTATCTAATTAATTAGCTAAATTTTGGCATCCACCTACACATCTTCCCGAACTATCAAAACATTCACCGGAATTTACTTCCGGTATGTGGCGATCGCCTAAATGATCTCCATGAACATGACTTAATAGTACTATATCAATATTTCCTAGGCGATCGTCTTCTGTTCCTGCTACGGTTCTTCCTACATCATAAATAATTCTTGTTCCATTAGGATCTTCCAAGACAAAAGCGCGATCTAATCTACAAAATTCACCATCATGACTACCTAGGGGTGTAATTTTTACTTCTGCCGCCTGAATACCTATAGCTATTGTTTGAGATAATATACAGGCAATTGCGACTGAGAAATAGTTTTTCATTTTTACTCAACATATTAATTTTGCTCAAATTTTATCACTTATATTTATTTAGATTAAGTTTTAGACAAAATGATTGGACTAACAGAGGTTACATCCTATAATTATTTTTAATTCATTAATCTTATAGGGAGCTAATCTCATGATATTTTACTCAGGTATACTCAACAAATTTTTAATCACTACTACTATAGTTACCGCTTTTCTTGGCTTGAGGATAGAATCAGCTAACACCACTCTATCTCAGGTAACAACTCCAATTGAGTCAGAAAAAGAAACACAGCTTATCCCTCAAAACCAACCAGGGAAAATAGCCTCTAGGATTATTGCTTTTTCTACCGATTCAGGTAATTTTGCAGAAGAATTTTCAGAAGATGGAGAGGGTACTTTTGCTTTTAATCCTGGGTTAATCTCAGAAGTTACAGGAGTAGATTACAATCCCTTGCGAGATTTACTAGCGGCAGAAAATTGGCAACAAGCCGATCAGAAAACTTGGGATTTGATGTTGGCTGCCGCTGATCAAGATAACGATGGATTTTTAAGCAAATCAGAAATACAGGTAATGAGTTGCTCAGATTTAGAGATAATGGATCAATTATGGTCCGGTTCTTCTTTCGAGCGTTATGGTTTTGGTGTGCAAAGAGAGATATATGAACAAGTAGGGGGTTTTGATAGTAATGTGGACGTCCTTACAGCATACAGAAGATTCATGAGAGAGACTGGCTGGAAAACAGGTACAGACCAACAAGGTAATGGCTACATCCCCTGGGACCAAGGATTTAATTCCGAGACAATGAGATTTAAAGGACACTTACCGTATCGTGTTGGCATTAGAAGGGCGGTAGAAGGACAAATGGGACTCTATTCTTTTTTACGTCGAGTTGAAGCTTGTAATATATAATAAAGGCAAAGTATAGCCCGGCGCGAAGCGTCAATAGGCAACAGCGCCGGAAACCGCCGCTCTGCCAACCCCCTGACCTCACACCAAAGCATCTATACCTAATGTTACTGGTTGTGGATGAATCTTGAAGTAATGAGTAATTATTTGAGTAATGAATAATGAGTTAAAGAGTTAATGCGATCGCGCTTAAAAATTGGTTGACCGCGTCTGGGCGGTCATCTATCGCCCCGGATTTTAAATCCGGGGAACGGATGACCTTTGCTACTTTTCTTAGGCTAAAGAGAAATGAACTTTTTCTGAGGTTAATTTAGTACATAAGTACTGGTGAAAGAGGTGAGCTGACGGGAACATAAAATGTACCTCATTTGCTTTGGAATTGCTATATGATTATTTTGTTATGATATATATTTTATTGACGCTATTTTAATCTTTTTATTACTTGGTCAAATCAATAACCATTAAAGGCTCACAAACATGGAAAAATCAACCTATATTAACTGGGAAAAATTAGCGCAGATTTCAGAACTTAAAGAATATTTTGCTGAGGACCCTTTTGAATTTAAACAACTTATTGAAGAAGGAATAACCGAATTATCACAATTTTCTGAGGAAACCCTCGATAAGTTTGCTAAGCTGAGAGTCTTAGAAACTACCAATGGTTGTACTCAGTGGGGATTCCGTCGCGGTGATCAAAACTCTCTATCTGTAGAACAAACCCGTGAGTGTATGAACTTAGTTATGGGTTTTATGAAGAGAGTTGAGTTATATTTCCCTAGTGAAGGAAAGATTGAGTTTAATGAGGAGGAAAAAGCTTATATGAAAGCCACAAGATCCCTCTATCAAGATGCTTTTAAAAATAATCAGGAGGAGGCAGCTAAAAAATTTTATGCTGTCTCTACTGCCTTATTTATTGTTTGTGGACGGGAAAGAATGCAGTTGGCTATGAATTTGGTTAAACAAGATTACCAATCTTTGTTTTCTCCCTATTATATCGAAAAAGGACAAAAGTATATGGCTCCCTATTTAGCAGCTTTGGAATAAAAGAATATCTGACTCCTTTTTCCTAAGATTACATACTTATTATTAAAAAATAGCGATCGCTTGATCTAGTCAAAGATAAAATAAAGCTAAAAGCCCAACCTACAGGTTACTGACATAATTTGGTGCGTTACGGGCTTCGCCCTAACA
>NZ_JALKVM010000047.1:0-29319 GCF_057440575.1 Johannesbaptistia floridana | reverse complement strand
AGTAGCCTGTAGGTTGGGCCCTTGTCATCCTACACACAACCATTTCACTCCTTGTCTTTAACAAAGATATGATCCCCCCTGACCCCCCTTACTAAGGGGGGCTTTATCAGTAGCCTGTAGGTTGGGCCCTTGTCATCCTACACACAACCATTTCACTCCTTGTCTTTAACAAAGATATGATCCCCCCTGACCCCCCTTACTAAGGGGGGCTTTATCAGTAGCCTGTAGGTTGGGCCCTTTTCATCCTACACACAACCATTTCACTCCTTGTCTTTAACGGAGATATGATCCCCCCTGACCCCCCGAGCTTGCGCTATCCCTTATAAGCAACTCGTGAAACCTTTGTATAGCAAGGGAGCACCGGAGCACGGGAGCTGGGAGACCCCTTTTAAGTGCGATCGCCTGGTTCCCCCCTTGGTAAGGGGGGTTAGGGGGGATCTAATCCCTCAACCCAACCTACCGGGAGTGCGATCGCCTGGTTCCCCCCTTGGTAAGGGGGGTTAGGGGGGATCTAATCCCTCAACCCAACCTACAGGCTACGTACAGGCTACCTTCTTACTCATTACTCATTACTCGTTACTCATTACTCATGTTTGGTGCGTTACGGGCTTCGCACGCTTCACACCCTACTAATGCTGAATAGGCCAACAGGTGAGAATCAAAATTTAAGGGCGATCGCCTTAATTCTTTAACTCATTACTTCAAAACTCAAATAATTACTTTAAGACTTCAAGACTTCAAGACTTCTTACTTCAAGACTTCAAAACTCATTACTTCAAAACTCATAATTCATCCACAACCAGTAACATTAGGTAAAGATGCAATATCTGAGGCTCCCCCTCTCCCGGAGCTATACATTCTCAATTCTCAATTCTCAATTCTCAATTCTCAATTCTAAACAGCCATGTCAACTCTTGACCTGCCCATAGGGGAACAAGTCCAGAGTCGAGAAATGGGACTTCATCGGGGATGCGCCAGGTTGTTTTGGTCAAAGTAATCTTTTCTGTATTTCGGGGTAGTTGATAAAAATCCGGTCCAAAAAAACTAGCAAAAGCTTCAAGTTTATCAAGTGAATTAACACTATAAAAGGCTTCTGCATATAACTCCATGGCGTGCAAAGCAGAATAGCAACCCGCACAGCCACAGGAACTTTCTTTGCTATTGCGGGGATGGGGAGCGCTATCGGTGCCTAGAAAAAACTTGGGATTCCCAGATGTTGCTGCTTGCAAAAGTGCCAAGCGATGCTTCTCTCGTTTTAAAATTGGTAAACAATAGAAATGGGGGCGAATGCCTCCAAAAAAGAGCATATTACGGCTAAATAATAGGTGTTGTGGCGTGATGGTTGCCGCGATGTTCTTGGTTTCTAGGACAAACTGCACGGCATCCTCTGTGGTAATATGTTCAAGGACAACTCGCAGCTTGGGAAATCGATGCTTGAGGGGAATTAAATGTTTCTCGATAAACACCTTCTCCCGGTCAAATATATCAACATCTCGGTCTGTTACTTCCCCGTGTAATAACAAAGGTATGTCAACCTGCTCCATCATTTCTAAGACGCGATCGCATTTACTAATATCAGTCACACCGAAATCTGAATTAGTGGTTGCACCTGCGGGATAGTACTTTATTGCTTTGACAAACTCCGATGCTTTAGCGGCGATAATTGCTTCGGGGCTTGTGTTATCGGTGAGATACAGTGTCATTAGGGGTTCAAATTCTTGGTCAGGGGGAATTGCGGCGATTATGCGATCGCGATAGGCTGCCGCCTCAGCTACTGAGCGTATTGGCGGCTTTAAATTTGGCATAATGATGGCCCGGCCAAACTGACGTACTGTATGGGGCAGTACTGCTTTTAGTGCCTCTTGGTCCCGTAGATGCAGATGCCAGTCGTCTGGTCGGGTTATAGTAAGTTTTTGCATTTTTCTATCAAAATTAAAGGATATGAGTTGTTTGATAGTGGTAGCTGAATGGTAGCTGAGTAAATCAGCGAGCTACTGGTTAGCGATTCTTAGTTTCTGGGAACCCGAACCCGTAAGGGTTTGAGAAAAATGGCTCAGGGCAGACTTGAACTGCCGACCTAAGGCTTATGAGTCCTCCGCTCTAACCAACTGAGCTACTGAGCCTTTCTTACACCTTGACTAGTTTAGCATAAAAAAATGCAAATAATCAAGAAATTTATCGGTTGAAAAATAAAAAAATAATTAAGACCAAAAAGCCTTAAAAAAAATTAACATAGAAAGAGAGTGAAGTAACTTATCGTCACCGAAATTATGTTAATAAAAAAAAATAGTAGTCTCAAATGGCTAATCTCAATCATATTGTTAATTAGCGGAGGGTTAACTATTTGGTATTCTACAAAATGGATAGAATCGCCCAAGGCAGAATCATCACAAGAGAGGAAGTTTCCACCTCGTCCAGTAGAAATAGAAAAACTCACCAGTGGTGAAGCCATCAGAAAAGTGAGTTTACTAGGTCAAGTAGAGGCAAGCAATAGAGCAACAATCCGCTCTCAAGTAGACGGAATAGTGGAACAGGTAATGGTAAAAATAGGCGATCGCGTCACTGTAGGCCAAACCTTAGCCCAACTAGACAAAAGAGATCAACAACTAGCCCTATTAGAAGCCCAAGCCCGTTTAGCCCAAGAACAAAGCCGATTAGACCGCCTAGAAATAGGTACTCGTAACGAAATCATCAGTCAAAGAGAAGCGGAATTAGCCGCCGCCTTAGCTAGGGAAGAAGAAGCAGAAGACAATCTAAGGCGGATTTCTCAACTAACCGAACAGGGGGCTTTAAGCGAGCGAGATTTAGTCCAAGCCAAAACCAGCGCCATGGCTACCCGCAACGAAAGGTTAAGACTACAGGCACTATTAAGCGAGGCAGAAACAGGCCCTACACCTGAAGAAATTGCCGCCCAAAGGGCCGTAGTACAATCAGCAGTAGTAGCTGTTCAACAAGCACAATTAGATTTAGAGAGAACTACAATTACTGCCGACTTCTCGGGGGTTGTTCAATCGAGACAAGTAAATCCAGGAGACTATGTAGAAAGTAGTGATGCTCTAATCTCCCTTGTTAATAATGAAAGTTTAGATATTTATTTAGAAGTACCAGAAAGGTTAATTGGACAAATACAACCAGGTCAAGTGGTTGAACTCACTGCAAGAGCTTTACCTGATTGGCAACAAAAAGCTCAAGTGGAAGCCGTGGTACAAGCTACAGAAGCAGCAACCCGTCGTCAAATTGTACGTTTAGCTATAGATAATCCTCCCTCAGGCTTACTCCCAGGAATGGCCGTCCAAGCCAATCTAGAACTAGCACTAAATGACGATGAAGAAACATTTATTGTCTCTCGTGATGCTTTAACGAAACAAGATGACCAATGGTTCATTTTTATTGTAGAGGCAAATCAGGCTAAACAATATGCCGTAGAACTAAAAAGCGATATGGGTGAACAAGTAGCTATTAGTAACCCACAACTAGAAGCAGGTCAACAAATAGTCACTACTGGCAGTGAAGGCTTAAGAGATGGAGCCGATGTAAAAATTGTTTCCCCAGAGTTAACAAAATAACAATCATAATCACTACTTAGTATCAAAGATGAAATTAATTAATACAGCAGTACGCTGGCGACACGGAACCTTTGTTTTATTCTGCATCTTAGCTCTTTTTGGTATTTTAGCTTTATTTAACTTACCAGTGGAATTACAACCTGGTGGAGATCAACCCGAAATCTCTATTGATACCAATTATCCAGGTGCTAGTCCTAACGAAGTAGAGGATTTAATCACTCGTCCTATTGAAGAAGCCCTAGAAGATGTTCAAGGGATACAAGAAATCAATAGTACTAGTAGCGCAGGATCTAGTAGAATTACAGCAGAATTTGAATGGAATACCAATATAGAAGATCGCTTTGTTGATGTCTTGAGTAAGTTACAGTTGATATCCGACCTGCCTGAAGAAGCGGGAGACCCTTCTGTGGAGGTTATAAGTGGCTCAAGTAGTCCCATGATGTGGATTGTACTATTTCCTCAACCAGGATATCAACCAGATCCAGATCGCTATCGGGATTTAGTTGATGATCAAATTGTTCCTAGGTTACGTCAAGTAGAAGGAGTAGGAAAAATCATCACCCCTGGAGGTCGTGAAAAAGAAGTAGAAGTAGTTGTAGACCCCAAAGCTTTAGCTGATAGACAACTCACTCTCAATGATGTGGTTACAACTTTGCGGAATAATAATCGGGATATTCGCGGTGGTCCTATGACTGTAGGCCGCAGAGAATATAGAGTGAGAACAGTAAGTCGCTCTAATGATATTAGTGATTTAGAAGACTTTGTGCTGCGGCGAGATGATTCGGGAACCGTTTTTATTAGAGATGTAGCTAGAGTAGAAATGGGCCGTAAACTAGAGAATACTATTTTAATGGTTAATGGTGAACCCACTGTAGCTATAGGTATCGAAAGAAGAATTGGTGGTAATGTACCAGAAGTTAGCCGAGGTGTTCGAGAAGTCCTCAATGAGTTAGAACCAGAATTACTGCAACAAGGTGAAGGAGTTGAATTTTTAATCAACTATGATGAAAATGATTATATTCAACAATCAATCAAGCTAGTAGAAAATAACTTAATCATTGGGGCAATACTAGCGGCAATCATCCTGATACTATTTTTAGGTTCAATGCGCACAGTAGCAGTAATCGCTCTAACTATCCCAACTACAGTAATTACGGTTTTTATTGTGTTGATGTTTTTGGGACGTTCTCTCAACGTAATTAGTCTAGCTGGGATTGCCTTTGCTGTGGGGATGATTGTTGACAATGCAATTGTAGTATTAGAGAATATCTTTACTCATTTGCAACAGGGAAAAACACCAATGAGAGCAGCAATTGATGGTGCTGAGGAAGTTTGGTCAGCAATGCTGGCTTCGACTTTGACCACTGTAGCTGTATTCATTCCCATTGTTTTAGTAGAGGGAGAAGCAGGACAATTATTTTCTGATATTGGGATTGCTTTGTCGAGTGCAGTTTTATTTTCTCTATTTGCCGCTTTAACCCTAGTGCCAATGTTGTCTGGTTTGTTCTTAAACCGACAAGAAGCAGCCCAAATGTTTGAAGATAATCAAGAAGGTAGAGGCAATTTTTTAGAAAAAACGATCTCTCGTACCTCTAGAATATTTAGATCTGTAGAGACTAAACTAGAAAACCTCTTACTAGCTAGTGTAGCTTGGTCTACAGGGCCACAACACCTGATGCGGCGCCTATTCTTATTAGCTATACCCATACTCCTGCTGTGGACAGGTATTAACCTGTTACCTCCTGCCGACTATCTCCCTGAGGGAAATCGTAACCTAGTGATTTGGCTAACAGAAGCTTTTCCGGGTACTTCCATACCAGAGTCAATCAGACTGTCTAAACCTCTTACTGAATATGTAGCTAAACAACCAGAAGTAAAGCGCTATATTCTCTTAAATAGTCCTAGTCGTCGAATGCTTCTGGTATTTGTGAAACCAGAATTAGCCACTAGTCAAGGTTTAAATAGTATTGTAGATCGCCTCAGGAGTGTTAGTGGTAATTTCCCTGGGTATCGCTTTGTTTTTCCTATACGGAGACCTATCTTTCGGAATCCAGGTAAATCCTACGAGGTGCATTTTATGGGGCAAGATTTAGAAACTCTAGCATCTATAGGAGATGAAGTAAGCAGGGAAATTGCACAACTTCCGGGAGTTGAGAGTGTGCGGTCAGATTTTGTGAATGGTGCTCCCGAATTACAAGTAATTCCTAATCGCCTCAGATTAGCTGAAGTTGGTCTCTCGGAAGCAGATGTAGGTGAATTGGTAGAAGCGGCTTTAGGCGGTATACGGGCTTCTGATTTTGTCGAGAGAAGAAGGGAGTTAGATGTAACGGTAGAATTGCAGGATACCTTTGTAAATACTCCTGAAGAGTTGCGACAATTAGTTATCTATACTAGAGATGGACAACAGGTACAGTTAAAGGATGTGGCTGAAGTTGTAGACACTATTGGACCTGATGTTATTAACCGTATCGATTTACAAAGGGCTATCACTCTCACTGTGAGTGTTGCTAGGGAAGCGCCTCTAGGTCAATTGGTTGATATGACAGATAAACAGATTATTCAGCCATTACGAGATAATTTACTACCTGGTTATAAAGTTAGGTTAGGAGGTTCGGCGGATGTATTAGCCCAAACCCTGACTCAAATGAGTTATACTTTCTTGCTTTCTTTACTGATTACTTATTTGTTGTTGGTGGCTTTGTATCGCTCTTTTCTCTATCCAGTAGTAATTATGATTACGGTACCTATTGGTTTAACTGGTGCGGTATTGAGTTTGGTAATTGTTAACTGGATTCCTGGAATGATTGTACCTTTTGATATGATGACGAGATTGGGTTTTGTCATTCTTACAGGAGTGGTGGTTAATAATGCAATTTTATTAGTAGATAGGATATTGCAACTACAAGCCGAAGGCAAAAGTTATGATGATTCTCTCTACTGCGCGACGCGCGATCGCCTTCGTCCGATTTTTATGTCGGCAGGTACAACTATTTTGGGAATGTTGCCTTTAGCCTTTTTCCCGGGACAAGGTGCAGAATTATATCAAGGTTTAGGTATTACCCTGATTGGTGGTTTAGCTTTGTCTACTTTTTTAACTCCCACTATTGTTCCCGCTTTGATGGGATTATTAAGAGATGTTTCTAAGAAACAAGTAACTAGGAAGCAAGAGAAAATTATGGTAAGAAAATAACTTACTGAAAAGGGCGATCTCCCTTTTCAGTAGGATGTTTCACAATCTTGTTAGTAGCTACGACAAAACTCACGAATAGTAGTAGTTACATAAGTCAACATCTCTTCTGTCAGACCAGGAAAAACTCCAATCCAGAATACAGAATTCATTACCTTATCAGTATTATCTAAGTTACCGACGATGCGATAATTTAAATTTTGATAAATGGGTTGACGCACTAAATTTCCCCCGAACAACAGACGAGTCCCGATGCGTTTTTCTTCGAGATGTTTAACTAAATCATTTCTACTAAATGGAGCTTCTTCTTTAACAAAGATAGGGAAGCCAAACCAGCTTGGATCTGAATTAGGCGTTGCTTGAGGTAGAGTGAGAAAATCTTGTAAATCTGTAAGTCTTTCTGATAAAAACTTAAAATTATCACGACGTTTAGCTATAAATTCTGGTAACTTATCTAATTGGGCTACTCCCACTGCTGCTTGCATATCAGTCATTTTCAAATTGTAGCCCATATGAGAATAAGTATACTTATGGTCATAACCAAAGGGTAAATCACCCAATTGCCAAGCAAAACGTTTACCACAAGTATTATCAACTCCTGGAGGACACCAACAATCTCTTCCCCAATCTCGAAAAGATTCGACTATTTTTTTCAAACGAGAATCATTAGTTAAGACTGCGCCTCCTTCTCCCATAGTCATGTGATGAGCTGGATAAAAACTAATAGTAGCCAGATGACCAAAAGTACCAGTTTTTTGGCCTTGGTAAGTACTGCCTACGGCATCACAATTGTCTTCGATTACCCAGAGATCATGTTTTTCCGCAAAAGCCATTACTGCTTCTAAATTGAAGGGATTTCCCAGGGTATGAGCGAGCATGATTGCCTTAGTTTTTGGAGATAGAGAGGCTTCTAGTTGCTCTACATCAATTTCATAACTCGGCAGTTTAACATCTAGAAATACTGGTACTAACTGATTTTGAAAAATAGGATTAACAGTGGTGGGAAATCCTGCTGCTACTGTGATTACTTCGTCTTGGGGTTGTAGTCTTTTGTCTCCAAGTTTACTGGAAGTCAAGGCTGATAATGCTACTAAATTAGCTGAGGAGCCTGAGTTTACTAGTAAACAATGTTTGACTCCCATCCATTCAGCGAATTTTTGTTCAAATTCTGCTGCATATCTTCCAGTAGTTAACCAAAAATCTAGAGAAGAATCAACTAACTTAAGTAACTCTTGGTCGTCAAATACTTTTCCTGAAACAGGAACATAGGTTTTTCCTGGTAAAAATGAGCGAGATTCAAATTTATATTTATAATAGGATTTTACTGCGGCAAAAACTTCTTCTCTTAATTGTTGTTCTGTAGTTTCTTGTTTAGGGAAGGATGTAGTCATGAAAAAACCTCTTTTTGTTGATTATTTATTCAATAACAGATAGTTTTGGTTTAGCGATGTCGGCTTGATAAGATTGAATTTGCTGTATTGTTAAATCTTGAAATTCAGTACTTTTACCTTTATCTATTTTATTAGCTTCACGATACCAAACTACTGTTTCTTTGACTGTGCGCTCAAAATTCCAGACAGGCTGCCATTTTAAACTATGAAACGCTTTATCGGTTACTAAGTTTAAGAGCTTAGCTTCGTGTACTGCTTGGGGGTCTGAGCAATCAATCCAGGAGCCATTCCAATGTTGTAAAATACATTCTACTAGTTCTCTAACGGTTCTATTTGAGCTTAAAGGTGGTCCAAAGTTAAAAGCCCCACACAATTGCTCTAGGGTTTTAGATGAGGAGGAGTTATCAAGGTGCTGGTCTAATTCCTCATATATCCTTTGAGCTAGGAGGAGATAGCCGCCTAGGGGTTCTAAGACGTGTTGCCATGGTCTAGTGGCTTGGGGATTTCTTACTGGTATAGGCTCTTGCTTAACTAGAGAGCGAATTGCATCAGGCACAATACGGTCTTCGGCTAAATCACCACCGCCAATTACATTTCCTGCTCTCACACTAGCAATACCTACAGGAACTTGCTTTCTAGTAAAAAAAGAATTACGCCAAGATGCGATCGCTATTTCTGCTCCTGCTTTACTGGAGCTATAGGGATCATAACCCCCTAAGGGGTCATTTTCTCTGTATCCATATACCCATTCGCGATTTTCATAACATTTATCTGTGGTTATTAGAACGGCAGCACAGGGTTTATCTAGTTGTTTTAGAGCTTCTAGTACATGAATTGTTCCTGTTACATTTGTATCCCATGTCTCTACAGGCTCTATATAGGAGCGCCTTACTAAAGGTTGAGCTGCTAAATGAAAAACCACATCAGGTTGCCACTCTTTAATTAATCTTTTGACTAAATCTATATCTCGGATATCTCCTAGATAGTGACTTAGTTGACTTGCTAAATCTAATTGATTAAATAATGATACTGACTCAGGTGCTAGACTTAAACCCCTTACTTGTGCCCCCAAGTTAAGTAACCACAGAGATAGCCAAGACCCCTTAAAACCTGTATGTCCCGTCAGGAAAACTTTTTTCCCTTGCCAAAATGAATTCATTCCCATACTTTCCATGGTGCTTTACCACTATTATTGAGATTATTTAATATCTCCATTTCTCTATATGTATCCATACATTGCCAAAAACCTTCGTGTTGGTATACTGCTAGTTGTCCTAACTCTGCTAAGTTTTTCAATGGTTCCGCTTCAAAAATTGTGTCGTCTCCTTCAATGAACTCTAAAACTTTGCGGTCTAAAACGAAATAGCCACCACTAATCATCCCTTCACTAACTGGTGCCTTTTCTTGAAAGCGAGTTACTAAATTATCTTCAATTATCAATTCACCAAATCTCGAAGCTGGATGAACTGCTGTTAATGTTGCCAGTTTGCCATGTTGCCGATGAAATTCCACTACTTTACTAACATCCACGTTACAGACGCCATCTCCATAAGTAGCTAGAAAAATATCGCTACCCATTCTCTCTATGTAGGGTGCTAGACGTTTTAAACGTCCACCTGTCATAGTTTCTTGTCCAGTATCTATTAACCAGATTTTCCAATCTTCCTCATCATGGACCTGATTGAGATTTGTTACTTGTTTTTTTCCTAATTCTAAAAGTACGTCGTTGTGATTCCAGTCATAGTTAAAAAAGTAATCTCTGATCATTTCTCCTTTGTATCCTAGACAAAGCATGAAATTTTTAAATCCATAGTGGGAATATGTTTTCATGATATGCCAGATTATTGGGTATCTGCCGATAGATATCATTGGTTTCGGACGAAACTCAGTTTCTTCTCTTAATCTAGTTCCTTTTCCGCCGCACAAAATCGCTACGGGAATTTCTGCTAATTTTTCAGGTTGGAGGGTCATAAAATTACCATATTAAATAACTGTTTAGTAGCATAGTTACTATAGAGCTGCTAAGCTTGTTTTCCATTAATGTCATAGGCACGTCCTAATGTCAATGGTTTACTCTAAGTTTTTCCTGGCTAAAACTTTGTTAAATATTTGACGTTTTTTTACATATTCCTCTTACTTCAAGACTTCTTACTCGTTACTCGTTACTCGTTACTCATTACTCATTACTCAACCACAACCAGTAACTTTGGGTAAAGATGCAAAATCTGAGTCTAGGAGAGTCGAAGAATGTCAAAATATAATCAGCATATAAATAAAAGCTGAAACTTAAATATGGAAGCAAAACTTAAACCAGATTGGGCAGGAGAAGACTGGTTATCAAAACTAGTCAATCTTTTGATTAATACTAAACCCATTTACGCCTTGATGAAATACCAAGCTAGACAAGTAATTATTAAAACTGCTGAAAAAAAGGGTATTTCCTGGCGTCAAAATTATCAAGCTTTACAGGCTAAGGGGGTAGAATCACAACTAGAATCTTTTACCAAACCCGCCGTTACTTATCCCGATTACTATCAATTGCCTTTTCATGCCTACTCCCAGGGTAACCTCTGTTGGCAAGCGGCTTTAGAGGCACCTTCTGCTACCTATGCTATGGCTTTGAGAGTTTGGAAAGGGGAAGATTTAACCTGGCAAGAAGCCCAAGCTAAACTCCGCAACAATTTCTATCAATTAGTTTCTCAGTATACTCCCAAAGAGATTACTAACATTCTCGATTTGGGCTGTTCTGTAGGTATTTCTACTCTAAGTTTGCATAGATACTATCAAGCTAAGCAAGAAACCCCAATCAATACTGTAGGATTAGATTTATCTCCCTACATGTTGGCAGTGGCATCTACTTTAGATAGTGAGGGTGAAATCAGTCAATGGTGTCATAATCAAGCTGAAAAGACTGATTTTCCTGACAATTACTTTGATTTAATTACTATACAGTATGTGTTGCACGAGCTACCAAATGAAGCTACCAAGGCTATTTTTAAAGAGGCGGCAAGAATTCTGAAACCAGGCGGTTGTCTTGCTATTACTGATAACAATCCGCGATCGCCTGTGATTCAAAATCTCCCTCCTGCTTTATTTGTACTGATGAAAAGTACTGAACCTTGGAGCGATGAATATTATACTTTTAATGTGGAAGATGCTTTAACAGAAGCTGGCTTAAAACATTTAAACACAACCTCAGTTGATCCCCGCCATCGCGGCATTATTGCCACTAAAACTGTTACTACTTAAATAATTAGGGTCAAACTCTGCTGCTATAGCCATAAAAGTATGTAACAACACATTAGCACCCTGGGTACATTCTTCAGGAGTTGTATACTCATCTTCTGAATGACTAATCCCCTCTTTACTAGGGACAAAAATCATGCCCATATCTGCAAAACGACCTATTTCTTGTGCATCATGTCCAGCACGACTTGGTAGATAAGTATAGTCTAAGTTGAGATTTTTAGATACTTGAGCAATTATATCCATAATTTCTGGTTCTGCTAAAGTAGGTAAAACATGAAGCAAAGTATCCAGGGTAATTTGTGTCCCAGTTTTCTTAGCAATAGCATGGAGTTGATGTTTCAACTCTAGGATCATATAATCAAGATGATCTTGAGATAAATCCCGTAAATCAATGGCTAAATTGACTCTTTCTGGTACTGTATTTACGGCATTGGGAGAAACTTCTAAAAATCCCACTGTGGCTACTTGTTCTCCTGGAGTTTCTGTAGCTAAACGATTTACAGTTAGTACCACTTCAGAAGCTGCTACTAAAGCATCTTTCCTCATATTCATTGGTGTAGTTCCTGCGTGATTAGCTCGCCCTTCGATCTTCACAGCTAGGCGATATTGTCCCACAACCCCTTGAACTACGCCGATGGGTTTACCTTCGTATTCTAATACTCCCCCCTGTTCCACATGTAATTCTACAAAGGCGGCAATTTCTCCTGGCTTGCGGTGTGCTTCTTTGATTCTTGACCAATCTCCGCCAATTTTAGCTAAACAGCTTTCAATCGAAGTGCCATCGCGACGACGGTAGGCATCAGAGTCGTTAACTACGTTACCTGCCATGGCTTTACAACCGATAACTGTACATTCCTCATCGGTAAAAACAATTACTTCTATGGGGTTATTTAATCTTATATTTTTTTCTGATAGGGTTTTTACCACTTCAATTCCGGCTAATACTCCTAAAACTCCATCAAAGTGTCCGGCCACTGGTACTGTATCAATATGGGATCCTGTGGCTATGGCGCCTAGTTCTGGATTTTTCCCCTCATATCTGCCGATCATATTTCCTGCGGTGTCTATACGCACTTCCATTCCTGCGTCTCTCATCCAAGCTTTAACTAGTTGTCGCGCCTGTAAGTCTTCTGGTGTGAAGGCAACTCTACTAACTCCACCATTAGCTAGTTTACCAATTTGAGCTAGTTCTGCAATGCGATTGTTTAGGCGATCGCCGTTGATACGTAAAGGTGATGTAGATATATTAGGATTATTTTGAACTATCATTCTTTATATTTATCAAAGGGTAATTGTTTATTCTTCTTTTCTAGTGTTAGTTATCCCTGCTTTGTATACTGTATACAAAGCCACAAAATAGGGAATTTCACTAAATTTTTAAGCGTTGAGTATTAATTCTTTAACTCATTACTTCAAAACTTCAAGACTCATTACTCAACCTCCACCAGTAACATTAGGTAAAGATGCTTTGGTCTGAGTTAAGTTTTCCCAGATTATTCGGGAACAATCAAACTCTCTAAACGAAACCAAGCAATTTGATTAATTTCTTGGATGGCTCGTTTTTTCTCCTCATCTAGACTGTTTTCTAAACGGGATTGAAAAGATTCTAAAATAGAGTCTTGGGTATGATTTTTAACAGCAATAATGAATGGGAAGCTAAATTTGTTTTTGTAAGCTTGATTCAACTGTTGAAAATGTGCATACTTTTCTGGTGAAAGGCGATCTAATCCGACTCCTGCTTGTTCTTTTACAGAGGCTTCAGCCATTTTGGCTTTACTACCTAAGTCAGGATGAGCTGTAATCAGCTTTAATTGGGCTTGTTCACTCATTTGGTTAACTACCCCTACCATAGTTTGGTGTAAGCTGGCGATGCTATCAAAAGGTTTTTGATACCAAGTTTGAGTGGCAATTTCTGGCGTATGTTCAAAAATCTCCCCCAAGGTATTGGTAAAAGTCTCTTGATTCATTTGATTGAGTTCTGATAGTGTTACCATAATTATTTCTATCCTTGTGGGTGATACTTATACCAGTGATTGGCAAGATCAATCCGGCGACATAACCAGACTTGTTCGTGTTTTTGCACATAATCAAGAAACCTAGCTAAAGAAGTAGCGCGTCCTGGTCTCCCAGATAAGCGACAATGTAAACCTACACTCATCATTTTTGGTGCAGTTTCTCCTTCTGCGTAAAGCATATCAAAGGCATCTTTTAAATAGGTATAGAATTGGTCTCCTGAGTTAAAACCTTGGGGAGTAGCAAAGCGCATATCGTTATTATCCAGAGTATAGGGAATAACTAAATGGGGTTTTCCATACTCATTTACCCAGTAGGGTAAATCATCTGAGTAACTATCAGAGTCATAGAGAAATCCCCCCTCTTCTACTACTAATTTACGAGTATGGGGACTATTTCTTCCGGTATACCAACCTAGAGGTCTACTTCCAGTTACTTTGGTGTGAATGGCGATCGCTGTTTCTAGATGTTCTCTTTCTGCTGTTTCTGAAAAATAGCGGTAATCAATCCATCGGTAACCATGAGTAGCTATTTCCCAGTCTGCTGCTATCATTGCTGCCACTGCTTCTGGATTACGTTCTAGAGCCATAGCTACTCCATAAACTGTTACGGGGATTCCTCTTTGGGTAAAAAGACGATGTAAACGCCAAAATCCTGCTCTACTACCGTATTCATAGCAAGATTCCATATTTATATGTCTGATACCCATAAATGGTTCTGCACCCACTATCTCTGATAAGAAGGCTTCTGATGATTGGTCTCCGTGTAAAATTGAGTTTTCCCCACCTTCTTCGTAGTTAATTACGAATTGTACGGCGATACGGGCATTATTTACCCATTGAGGGTTAGGGGGGTTTTGCCCGTAGCCAATCATGTCTCGGGGATAGGATGATGTCATATAGTTACTTGATAATTACTGTTTAGCTTTTAACTGCCTGTTGACTTGCTTTGTAAGCTGCCCAGCCGCCATGGTGGGAAATATCTGGCCAGTTATACTTCTCGATTAATTCTTGGGGGTAGAGAAATGCAATTAAGGTTTCTTCATCGTTTGAGTATACTTCTGCTGGGTACATGTTGGGAGGTTCGTTACTTGCTAAATACTCAAATTGCTCCTCGGTTAATTCGTATATTTCTCCAGGAATAGAAATACCTCCTTCTGAGACTTGGTATATAGCTGGATGCCAACCGTCTCCTGCTGAGTGAAGGCGATACCAGGGTTTAGTAGTTGTTTCTTTGATGAATTTTGCATCTTGTAGGTTTTGGTGATCTGGTTGTCCTCTCAGGGCTGAACCACATATAAATACACGTTTCATAGTCTCTCCCTTTGTTTTTTTACTAGGTTTGTATACTGTATACAGTTTAGCAAAGTTTTGTAAAAAAATCTCGGATCAACTCAGACCAAAGCATCTTTACCCAAAGTTATAGCAGTAGTTCGTGTTAACAACATTGATCACTAATGATCCCCCCAACCCCCCGAACCTGCGCTATGCTTTATATGCAACTCTGAAACCCTTGTATAGCAGGGAGCTTCTGAGCAGGGAGAGGGGAAGCAGGGAGCTTCTGAGCTTCTGAGCTTCTGAGCAGGGAGAGGGGAAGCAGGGAGCAGCATTAGTAGGGTGTGTTAGGGCGAAGCCCGTAACGCACCGTTAGATGAGTAATGAGTAATGAGTAATGAGTAATGAGTAAGAAGGTAGCCTGTAGGTTGGGTTGAGGCACGAAACCCAACATCTTCCACTGATGAGGGAGAGGGGATTTCAGTAATGAGTAAGAAGGTAGCCTGTAGGTTGGGTTGAGGCACGAAACCCAACATCTTCCACCTGATGAGGGAGAGGGGATTTCAGTAAAATTACTTAAGTTGTGGATAAAATGTATATTACTATACATTAATTTCTTAGACAAAATCTCAAAAAGCACTAAATCACAAGTTACGTTTTTTGTCAAGTTTTTTGTTAAGAAAGATGTTTATAAAGGATAGCTTATTATATCAAGTCCGTTTAATTAGTTATCATTTAGGATATTGATGCAAATACTTAAAAACTCTCTTTCTCCCTGCCTCCTGCTCCCTGCCTCCTGCCTCGGTGCCTCCTGCCTCAAAAGGATAACCTCTGTACCTCACCAGTATGAGAATTGCTATAAGTACTGGCGCAAGTGATGTGAGGTACCGAAATATTTATATCTCAACCTCATATCAAAGCACTCCTAAAAAGTACAGAAATTGGCCAACAGGCGAGAATCAATTTTAAAGCGTTTAGCATTAATTCTTTAACTCATTACTTTAAGACTTCAAAGGTTATTACTTAGAGACTTCAAATCTCATTACTTCTTACTCATTACTCATTACTCATTACTCATTACTCAACTACAATCAGTAACATTAGGTAAAGATGCAAGATCTGAGTTAAAGACTCTTTGCAACAAAACCGATTTATTTCACTATCGAGGAATCTTATTATTTTGGAGTTTTTTAATATCCTCTAAGATGTCATCCATCGTTAAAGAATCTAACAACTGATGACGTTCTTTAGTGTAGTCTCCATTACCACAGTAAAACTGATGAAGAAACCTGACAGCATCTACATATCCCAAAGCTTCCACTAACACCTTAAATCCTTTTTGAGTTAACTCAACTGGGGTCATTTTCTTGTTCTCCTTTTATTTGATTAATTTTTATGAGCCATTTTACTGGATTATCTACAAGTATTTTTAAGTCATTTTGATAAGTAACCGTTTTTCGGATTAATCGGTCATCTAATGAGTAATGAGTAATGAGTCTTGAAGTCTTAACGTAATAAGTGTTGAAGTAATAAGTAATGAGTAAAAGAATTAATGCGATCGCCCTTAAAAATTGGTTGACACTCAAGACATATTCAGTATTTTTGTTCTCCTGATGCTTTTCTTAAACGAAAGAGAAATGAACTTTTTCCCTTTGCTTATGGGGCCATAGATGACCACAATAATTTAGTACATAAGTACTGGCGCGAGTGATGTGAGTTACCGAAATATTTATATCTCAACCTCATATCAAAGCACTCCTAAAAAAGTACAGAAATTGGCCAACAGGCGAGAATTAATTTTTAAGCGTTTAGCATTAATTCTTTTACTCATTACTCATTACTCAACCACAACCAGTAACATTAGGTAAAGATGCAAGATCTGAGTTAAGGATGTGAGAATCCTTTGCCGTGATTGGGATTAAACTATCTCTGAAGGTGTTTCGCCTGCTTCGACTATTGCGCCTATTTTGATTGATCAATACAATAATAATAGAGATGTATAAAGAATGGATGGCCGTTTTATGACCAAATCCCGATCAATTTCCCCCTACAGGCCAACACCTGATGCAGTTGTTTTAGCAACAAGGGCGTTAGAATCCTTTGGTGATGTGGTGGAAAATCCGCCCGAGACGATTACCGTTGAGGTCATTGATCCTCCTTTGAAAGATACCCAAATTACCATCCCAAGCGATATATTCTGCTTGATTGTAGATGTCTTAAATGCAGTAAGTCATGGTCAGGCCGTGACACTTTTGCCTCACGAAGTTGAACTGACAACTCAAGAAGCAGCAGATCTTCTCAATGTTTCCCGTCCTTACTTAGTTAAGCTTCTGGATGAAGGGATTATCCCCTCACGCAAGGTTGGTGTCTATCGCCGAGTCAAAGCACAGGATGTCATGCAGTACAAGCAGACAGAACAGCAAAGGCAAGAGGCAATCCTTGATGAGTTAGCTAAGGAGTCTCAAGACCTGGATTTAGGTTATTAGGGTAAGATACAAGATCTGATACTAAATCCGGTTTTCAAAGTGTACTTATTTTTCTATCTCCTCTAAAGGTTGAAAGCCTTTCTCTCCCAGCTTTTGAAGCTCCCTGCTTCTTTATAAATACCATATATAATCAAATGGTTATTATAAAAATAAATCGCCGGAAGGATAAAGGGCAAAAAAGAAACAGAGTAAAGAGTTACAAAACATCCTCGGCCACACACGCAATACGAAAACCAATATCGAAGTAGCGGAGGTTGCGCGAATTGAGGTTGCGGCCCGCCGAACGGCAATTCCGTGGAATGATGAACCAACTACCACCACGCAATACTATATACTTCATAGATTTTTGTCTATGAGCACTACCATCTCTTGGTGTATTTTCATAATTATCCTCATACTCATCCTCACACCATTCCCACACATTCCCGTGCATATCATGTAATCCAAATCCATTGGGAGGAAATAATCCTACTGGAGTAGTTTCTTGTCTATCTTCTCCTGTTTCTTCCTCGGCAAAGGTACTAGTCCCCTTATAATTAGCTAAATCGCTAGTTATCGTCTCTCCAAAGTGAAAAGGTTGATGATATTTTCGATTCCATTCTTTGATTGCCTCCTCTTCTTTCATGTTTCCTACTTCATAATTCTTGCTTCGACAAGCGTATTCCCATTGGGCTTCTGTTGGTAAACGATAATTTCTTTCAGTTAATTTTGATAATCTGGCACAAAATTCTACTGCTTCTGTCCAACTAATTTGTTCTACAGGTCTTTTCCATCTCGATATGCCTTTGTAATCTTCTTTAAACTCTGAAGGGTCTATTCTTTCTTCTAAATCAACATTCACTTTTAACTCTTTTCTGATGGCGATCGCTTTCCATTGTTCTTGAGTAATTGGATAACGTCCCATCAGAAAACTTTGAACTGTTACTAGATGTTGGGGTCTTTCGTCCTCTCTACTTCCTTTTTCTGTGGCTGGTGCGCCCATAATGAAGCTTCCTGTGGGGATTTTCACTAATTCTATATTTACATCGTTTCCTAATGGCTGTTGATAAATTGTAATTTGCTTTTTTTCTTTATGCTGAATAAGAATAGGCATTTTTTTAACACTAGAGAGGAGAGATAGAGAATTCTTCAGTTGTTCACCTACCAAACTCTCTACCTCAGTTTTCTTTTTGGATACCGTTACCAGCATCACTGGAATAGACTAGACTCTTAGATCACACTCTTAACAGATTCCCACCTGTCAACTCTGGCATGAAAGAGCCTTCTCGGCCACATACGCAATACGAAAACCAATATTGTTGTTGCGGTTGTCGCGCGTATTGTTGTTGCGGTTCGCCGAACGGCAATTTTGTGGATTGTTGATCCAACTACCACCACGCAGTCGAGTTCGTCTATCCCCTCTTCAGTCCCTGACAAATTCAAGGGAGTTGAATATCTGTTGCCTCAATCGCCATGTATCTCCATGTTCAAGATGAGCATTCCAGCTATTAAGGGAGTTTAAAACATCTCTTTTGCTAATTTTACCTGATGAAAAGTCTTTTTGCAGTTGTTTTATTCTTCTTCTGCCTCTATGGATGTTTTGATTTCTCACTCTGATTCTATTTTGGAAAATACGGAATCCCAAAAAGTTTGCACCTACCTGAGTTGAGAATAATTGACTTTTAATTGGATGAATTTTTAATCTTAGAGTTGCTAAGTAATTTTCAATCTCTAGTCTAGCAGCTTGAAGAAATTCTAGATTATCAGAAAAAAGAGCAAAATCATCTACATAACGCAGGTATTTTTTTACCTGGAGTGTTTCTTTAACAAAATGATCAAACCCCGACAGGTAAATATTCGCCATCCATTGACTGGTGAGATTGCCAATGGGTAGTCCATGCCGACGTTGTATGGGAGTTAGTAAATTATCCCCAACAAAATACTCAATTGGTGCTTCCTGTTCGTTACTATTATCAATGATTAAATCAATTAGCCACAAGGTGTCTTGACACTTTATTTTGCGACGCATCATTGCTTTGAGAATTTCATGGTCTATGTTAGGGAAATATTTCTTGATATCACACTGAAGTACGTAGGTACTAGAACGAGCAAATTCTGTAAAACGTTTTAAAGCTTTATGTGTGCCATATCCTTGGCGATTGGCATAACTATCTTTAATAAAGGTTTTTTCAAATATAGGAATAATAACATTACACAAAGCGTGATGAACAACTCTATCTCGATAGGGAGCAGCAGAAATTAAGCGACTTTTAGGGTCTCTCAAGTGAAAGGTACGATACTCTCCCGGTTGATAGGTTTTATCTTTCAGCTCTTTATGAAGCTTAAAAAGCTCATTAGCTAGATTATAGTTAAATTTTAAGACGTTATCTCGATATTTTTTACCCTTTTGAGCCTGTTTTGCTGAATGATAAAGGTTTTCAAAAGTTATGATTTTTGTCCAGAGATTTCCATCTGTAATGTGGCGAGGGGACTCCCGTTAGACCCGCTAGGGTTAGCGGGAGAGGAATCGCCACCAATTTTCTTAACGCCCGATAGGGCATCTTTATCAAAAAGCATAATTATAACCGTCATTTCTCTGAATATGAGTTAAATATTTTGGGTGGACATCAAACTTCTTCTCAGCACATTGTAGGACAAAACTAGGACGAAATCTAATCGCAATTCTGCCAACATAGTCCCCTTTAAATTTACCTTTAGGAATTGATGCTGAAACTAAATCCCCTGTTTGAAAACCTTGAAAGAATTTAGCACAAGGCGCATGACTTTTAGGGAAGCCAAATTTGTCAGGACGGCATCGTTGTCTTGTCCCGTGTCCCGTTGCTTTAATGAGTAAAGGTTGATTAGTTTTAAAGGTTAAATTATCAGGTACTTTTCCTACACAAGCGGCATCTTGCCAATGTGTTTTAGGCACTTTTAATCTCTTCCGATTGAACTTAGTTAAACCACCACTACCTGTCTCTAAAGGCAAACCTAAATCTTTTAAAGAATTAAAAAGTTTCCACCGAGTAGAGTTAACTGTTGCTGCATCTTTTAAGGGTGTTTTTGCTTGTTTTAAAATGTGATTAACTAAGTCATTTTTACCCTTAAGAAAGTCTTTAATCTCCTGGTTTCCTTTAGCTTGATTACAGTCGTGACAAGCTAAGGTTAAGTTTGATACTCGGTCACTTCCTCCTTTACTTTTGGGTTGAATGTGGTCAATTTCAAAGGGTTTATTTGTTGCTCCACAATATGTACAAGTGTGATTAAATTTAGTTAATAGATACTCCCTAACTTCCCAACCGTAAAGGGTTCCTTGTTGATATTCAACCCCACTTATTTCAGGGTTTTCTTGTTTTTGTAAATCAAATTTTACCAACTCAACTGCTAGAGAATTAATAGGGCAATATCTCATTAATTTGTTGACCCAAGTTAAGGTGGTGTATACCCTGTGTTGTAAGCTTGGGGGTAACCAACCTTCTTGACGTTTCCTATTTAGAAATCTCGGTTGACGATAGCGAGTTTTTCGACTTCTTCTACCTCTTCTTAATTGTCTTCTTGAAGTTAAAGCATCTTTTATTTGTTGACCCCGATGTTGTAATTCGGCTCCCCAAATTACTTGATTTTCTTGAACTAAAGCAATACCTGTAAATTGAGAACCTGGGTCTAATTTAAGAGTAATATTTTTAGGTTTTTCTATTACCTCCTCAAACAAAATAATAGTAAATGGATAGCGTCTAAACACTGCCGCTTTTCCTTCTTTTAACAACCGTCTTGCCAGTGCTGGATGAACAGGATTTAACGGTTTTTTGGTTGTATCTAACACAAAAACAAAGTTTGACATTTTTCTTAAATCTCCCAAAAATGGGGTAATGTTTGCTTCGTCAATGTTTCTAAAGTTTTTTACGCCAACAACACTTCCTTAACCCAGTTAGAGATGTTTAATTGTTAGCCAAAGGGCCTTAAACTAGCACGCATTCAAGGGTTTGATCGCTTTTGAAACGGGAGCCATCTAAGGGCTTAGACTGGTCAACTTAAGGGCTTTCACAAGCCCCCGTTATAACCCGTTAGGGTTTAACGGTGGGTCGTTGACAACGTTTCATATCAATTTTTCATTACTCTTTTACTTTGTTGTCTAATCCATCCGCCTAATTGTATACCTACTTCATTAACTAGTTGATTAACATATTCGTAACGTTTTAAAGAAATTAGCTCAAATTCTAAAAGTAGCTGAGTTTGATTGCGAATTATATCTAGCTTAACATTCAGCTTGTTGAGAATATTTAATTTATTGGTGACATACTTAGCTTCAATTAATCCTTCTAGGATTTCATATAGATGATTTATCATTCTATCCCCAAGGGTGAATTTATGGGTTTTAGGTAAACGCTCAATTATCGGTACATAGTATTTAAGTAAATCACGGCTTTTCTCAATTACAGATAGTTCTTTCATCGTTAACTAATCAATTAATATTTCTACACTTTATTTATTGTTACAAAACTTAATAATATAAGATTTTTGAAAAAATAGCGCGAGTCGCACAAAGTGCGACTTTCTCAAAGTACAAAAGACACAGAGAAAAGGGCAAAAGAGAAACAGAGTAAAGAATCAAGAAGTCTCCTCGGCCACATACGCAATACGAAAACCAATATCGTAGCTGCGGTAGTCGCGCGAAGCATTGATGTCGCGGTTCGCCGAACGGCAATATAGTGGCCCGAAGAGCCAACTACCACCACGCAGCACAATATATTTCATAGATTTTTGTCTATGAGCACTGCCATCTCTTGGTGTATTTTCATAATTATTTGCATACTCATCCTCACACCATTCCCACACATTCCCGTGCATATCATATAATCCAAACCCATTGGGAGGAAATAATCCTACTGGAGTAGTTTTTCCTCTATCTTCTCCTGTTTCTTCCTCGGCAAAGGTATAAGTTCCATCATAATTAGCTAAATCGCTAGTTATCGTCTCTCCAAAATGAAAAGGTTGATGATAGTTCTCATTCCACTCTGCTTGTGCTTCTTTTTCCTTCTTATTTCCCACTTGATACTTTTGACTTCTGCAAGCATATTCCCATTGAGCTTCACTAGGCAGTTTATAGGCTTTTCCCGTGAGTTTAAATAGCCTTTGACAAAATTCTACAGCCTCTTCCCAACTAACTTGTTCTACAGGTAAATTATCGCCTTTGAACCATGATGGATCTGAATCTAAATCTAAATTAACTTTCAGAGCAGTTTGAGAAGCGATCGCCCTCCACTGTGCTTGAGTGATAGGAGTTTGACTCATGTAAAAAGAGGGAACTTTAACCAGATGTTGAGGGCTTTCCTCTTTAAAATAATCATCTCCAAAGCGTTGAGAAAGTCTTTCTATTTCTTCATCTGGCGTTCCCATCCAGAACTCTCCTGGAGGAATATAAACCATCCGAATAGAGTTATTATCTTCTCCAGTTTCCACTTCATCTAAGATTTCCTCGTAATAGTAAACTTCAATCGGTCGAGTTTCAATAGTTTCACCTCGTTTATTGACAAATACTGTTTCAGAAGTAAATTCATGGAGTATTTTAACCGTTACTACTTCGATGGTTTCCTCATAAGTAATCCATTCTGTCTGAGGTGGTTTTGGAGAATTATATTGGGATTGTAAAAATTGTTGTAGGGTTTTTAATTTATTGCGAGGGGAATTAATAAATAAATCAGGATGTTGCTCTTCAATTTTACGATAGATGCGACCCATAGCCGAAGGAGATATCTTCAAGTCTTTTGAGATTTGAGTTATGGAGTTAGTACTATTTTCTTCGGCAAATATCCCTATTAACAATTGAGTTTCGATATTTGTCAAGTTGTACTGTTTAGCCATGTCTTCTAAAAAGATAATCCATTTACTCTTTCGGGATGTTTCTAGAAATAAATCATCCCAGGCCATTTGTTCACCACTAAGTTTATACTGTTCAGCTAATTCTTGATATTCTGAACCAAATTGACTGAATACTTCAGCAGAAATTAGAGCAAAAGCACGAATAAGAGAACTTCCTTGGTTTTGCCTAAATTTTTGAGGATTAATTAACAATCTAGCTTGAAATTCTCTGGTATTTAACCCAATTTTCTCAGCAATATAATCAGATAATGTAGCAATCACTTCAATGGCTCTAGTTTTACCTAATTTTTCGAGTAAAATTTTTCTAACTTTGCCCACAAATTCAAATTCCAGGGTATTGGGGTCTATATTAAAATCAAATACTTTCTTTGTCTTCAAAAGATTACTAAGAAGAACTTCTGCCACATCTGAGGGGATAGAATAGGGGATGAGTTGTTGCTGAATCAGACGAATAACTGATAAATTAATAGGAACTGCGGATAACTTTTTGATCAGTTCCCATGCACCATAAGAAGAGGTATTTTCAAAGAGTTTAATCGCTGTTTCTGGGTCTTTCTCAGGAGAAATGATATCTGATTGCTCTAATTGTCCAGAATTAGGTAAATTGGTTGGGGGGGAAATATTTAATAATCTGCCAGCACAAGCTGCTTGATAATTTCCGTTAACAACTTGTGACCATGCTGCCAAAGAATGAGGAGTTAAAGATAAAATAGGCAAAGGAAAATAATCTGATTCAATTTTTTCTTTGATATATTGTTCATATTGCTCTGAGGTTATGTTTGGTTGATTTTTGTTCTCTTCCTCACATTCAAGTTCAAGTTGAATTTGCAGTAAGTCAGGAATATTTTTAACAGACCACTGTTTTAGTGACTGACGAGGAGATTCATTTTGCAATTGTACCCGCCATCCTTGACTAAGGGCTGTTCTTTCCCATAATGATTCTGGAAACGGAGAAAGAAGTGTTACTAGTTGTTTTTCTCCCCATTCTTTTAAGACTTGATTGTAATTTCCTTGGTACCATGCTGGAGAGGTACAATCACTAAAGAATAAAATCAGTCTTTCACCTCTAGGATGATTTAAGTCTTTATAAAATAGGGTTTGAACTTGACTCCAAAGAGGCTTAATTTCAACTTGTTTTACTTTGTCATTCCATCCCATGCGATATAATTTAACATCTCTAAAAGCACCGAGTCTTTGCAGCCAATCTCGTACTTCCGTAGCCATTTCTTTCCAAAGTATCATTGATGCCCATTCTTCAATAATTAAGACAGCATCTAGAGAGCGAACTTTTTGAGGTTTATAATCAGGAATGATGGTTAGTCTACTTTTTTTGTTTTCTTTTTGATTCCCTAAACTATATTCAGCAGTATCTTTAACAGTTCTTTTGATATTCAGTTCTTCTTGTGTAGCTGAGTCAATTTTTTGAATCAAAGGTCGTGCTACTCTACTCAAAAGCAAGGTATTACGTAAAAAGGCAGTATCTGGTGCAGAAATTGGTAGGCTTTCTGTTTGAGTATCTTGTGTATCAGTTATATTTGCTTCAGTTTCCTTTTTATCCCCGTCTGGTGGTGATGATTGCTTGTTTGAGGGGAGAGTGATGGGGAGACCTTGAGGAACAAGTGTAGTTTTTTTAACTTCAGCATTAGTATCGTTAGATTTAGGATCAGTATCTGGAGAATCATCTGAAGGTGTTTCTGAGGAATCTTGCTGGTCCTGTTGTTTTTGTTGCCATAACCAGAGAATGTCAGCTATTTGATAACTATCCAAATCATATTCTTTTGTTTGGAAAGCATTAATTAACTGTTCTAGACTTTTTAAGGTGTTATTGGACATGTAGTAGAATGAGCGAAAATTTTCTGTTAACCGAGCAGTATTGCCTTGAGCCCCCCTTGGTAAGGGGGGTTGGGGGGATCTAATCGCCTTCTATATTTTTAGCATTTTTTCATCAATTTGATATTAGCAGGTTCTCCACCCTGGTTAATGATCCCCCCCTGACCCCCCTTACTAAGGGGGGCTTTATCAACATCTTTGTTTCTCCACCCTGGTTAATGATCCCCCCCTGACCCCCCCTTACTAAGGGGAGCTTTATCAACATCTTTCTTAACACAAAACTTGATAAAAACAGTAACTTGTGATTTTGTGCTTTTTGAGATTTTGTTTAATAAAATATAGAAAAATAAATGCTAAAAACGAGGTGACGACAAGCCACCTTGAGCCCCCCTTGGTAAGGGGGGAAGGGGGGATCTAATCTAGGGCAATCGCCTTACTAAGGGGGGTTGGGAGGATCTAATCTAGGGCAATCGCCTTACTAAGGGGGGTTGGGAGGATCTAATCGCCTTCTATATTTTTAGCATTTTTTCATCAATTTGATATTAGCAGGTTCTCCACCCTGGTTAATGATCCCCCCCTTCCCCCCCTTACTAAGGGGGGCTTTATAAACATCTTTCTTAACATAAAACTTGACAAAAGCCGCTACTTGTGATTTAGTGCTTTTTGAGATTTTGTCTAAGAAATTAATGTATAGTAATATACATTTTATCCACAACTTAAGTAATTTTACTTAAAACCCCTCTCCCTGCTCCCTGCTCCCTGCTCCCTGCTATACAAGGATTTCAGAGTTCCTTATAAAGGATAGCTTACTAAGGGGGGCTTTATCAACATCTTTGTTTCTCCACCCTGGTTGTAGTGTTCCGCTCATTAGATAAATGATCCCCCCCTGACCCCCCTTACTAAGGGGGGCTTTATCAACATCTTTCTTAACACAAAACTTGATAAAAACAGTAACTTGTGATTTTGTGCTTTTTGAGATTTTGTTTAATAAAATATAGAAAAATAAATGCTAAAAACGAGGTGACGACAAGCCACCTTGAGCCCCCCTTGGTAAGGGGGGTTGGGGGGATCTGAGATTTTGTTTAAGAAAATAATGTATAAAAAAATACATTATTTAGGAAATTAAGTAATTTTACTTAAAAATTTTCTCCCTGCTCCCTGCTCCCTGCTCCCTGCTTTCTATCGAGAAATATTACTTGTCTCCTGTTTCTGTTAATGGAGTAAAAAGAAGTTTTTGCAAAGATTCCTTTTCTGCTTCAGTTGGGTTATTATCTCTTCCCAAGATAATAAAAACTGCATTTAGTAATTGATCTGTTGCTATTTCTTTTTTATTAGTGTCTCTTATTTCCATAAATTTATCAATCAACTTCAAAATTTCTTCGCTGAGACTCTCGTTTTTATCCAATTCAAAATGGGCTTTGACTATTTTTGCTAATTGTTCTTTCCTTGGCGGTTTCATCTCTAGAGATAAGCAGCGACGCTTAAAAGGAAGGGGAAAATCTCGTTCACCATTACTGGTCATAATAATAATAGGAAATTGGCGACAAACAATTTCACCTCTTACAACGGGTTCCCATTCTCCGTCATCAGTTTGTATCTCTACAGTTGCATTAGCATTTCTCTTAACTAATCTTGATAATTCAGGAATTTCAAACTTTCCTTCTTCAAATAAGTTTAATAAATCATTAGGTAAATCTATATCACTTTTATCAATCTCATCAATTAATAAAACCCGAGGTTGATCCCTCGGACACATAGCTGTACCCAATGGTCCTAAACGAATATAATGACCAATATCTGGCTTATTTTCCTCTAATTGTGAATCTTGTAGACGGGCGATCGCATCATAATAGTAGAGTCCATCTTGTAGGGTAGTACGGGTATTAATTGGCCAAACTAAAGGTTTACCTAGTTGAAGTTCTTCTGCGATCGCATAAGCTAAAGAAGTTTTGCCTGTACCAGGTTTTCCAGTAACTAGAATAGGACGACGTAAATAAATCCCTGCATTAACCGTCTCAATAATTCTTTGTCCTTGTTTATCTTGGTCATCAATAACAAAGGACTTTCCCCGTTGATCACTTTGTGTATCTTGGTCTTGAGAAAATCGTCGCCAGGGGGGAATATCTGGCCACTTGGTCACGGAATGAGGTTCAGTATTATTACCTTTGAAAATTCGCCATTGACTCATAAATAGTAATTCCTATATAAATATATAAAGTTTATGATATAGCAAGCTTGCAAATAGATGTTTACAGTTATGATGAAAAGCCCCCCTTGGTAAGGGGGGAAGGGGGGATCTGTAAATCTAAATAGTTAACACGAACTACTGCTATAATCTACCGAAATTAGGAGATGTTACCTTAGTAAAAGGAGGAATCAGATTAGGATCTTCCCACAGTAATGATAGATGATGTCCCAAATCATTGGAGTCATGATCAATAACAGAGGAGGCTTGACTTCTTCTATGTTTAATCACTTCAAAGAGTTTTTCTCCCATCCCCCCACATTTACGAACTAAGTTATTAATTTCTTGGCGATGAGTTTGACAATTTTGATAGCAACGCGACCAAAGGGCGATTGGAATTCCCCCTTTAATAAGTTTTGGCCAGAGAGTATTCAATTGTTCAATATCTGAGGTACATATATTTACCCAGACAATTGAGTTGTCGTTAAAATACCTATTAGGATCTTGTAGATACTCATTAATCAAATTCTCATTTATTATCTGAAAATTTTGATGAATCTGCTTCCATTTACTTTCCCATTTCTCCTTAAAGTTTCGTAGGATGTAGGAACTCTCTTCTATTCTGTCAAGAGAACGAACATGGAGGGAAAAATCAAAGCGGATTTGAGTACAGTCTTCTTCTAATTCATATTCCCAACAATCAAAATTAACAGAAAGTAAATTGTTGGGAACAAAACACTGAATAGTAAGATAACTATCTGGATTTATCATTTCACTACATTTTTTTATTAATCTTCCCAAAAGTGGCTTTAACAAATCACAAGAAACATATTGTTGATATTTTTCACCTTTTTGTTCTTGTTGTTCAATTTCGTAAGATTCAATAACCTTATTTAAAGATTCATAGTGCTTTTGTTCCTGAGGAGGATAGTTCGATGAATTTACAAAAAATGCACTCTCTATTCTATATTGAGGATTATTTTTGATTAGTGAATTATCACTTTGTTTAATTTTGACAATTAGATATGAGTTTTGATGATCACATGGTTTTATTTCAGAAATAGAATTTGAATTATTAGATTCTTCTTTCTCAATTTCATTTAACTTAAATATTTGAAGTATTTGTTCTGTCTTTTGCGTCTCTTTATAACAATAGCGTTCAATATTTGCATAAAGGTTTTTCTTATTTATTTTTATATTTGTTTCATAAATTTGATTCAGATAATCTGTGATAATCGGAAAAACGTTCTTAGACATCGTTCTGCTGATATTAGTTGAATTACAACCAGATAACTTTGCTATTTCAGCATAAGTCTTATCTTGATAAATTCCTTTGACTATTTCTCTTTGTTTATTATCAAGAGGCTTCTTTTGACGACTCATAATCCGATCAATTAATTCTAAAAAGGCTTCTTCTGTTATTGACTTACCTGTATAATTACCTCTGTTATAACTCTGTCCAGTTATCTGTCTTAAAACTTTCTCTACTTTGTCTAAGCCTATCCCACCTGGTGCTTTAGCTAATTCTAACAATGCGATCGCTCTTTCGGTTTGAGATGTATTTTCGCCTGCTAAAAGCTCTTTAGGCACTTCAGAAATAAAAATTAACTTATTAAACTGTGTAGTAGTTAATTTCTCCAGATTTTCTAAAAGTTCCTGCTTAGTCATCACTCACCTTTCTAGCCAAGCGCTTAATGAAGGTAGGAATTACCTGAAGTTTAGTCTGTTCCTGTTGATAGCAATATTTCTCTAACATTTCAAACTCACTTTCTGGGGGTTGTAGGGTTAAAGTTTTAATTGGTTCATGTATAACTTTTTTGGGCATGAAATTCAATGTAGCTCGTATATCTATTATTCATCATCATTATTGACTATGTTGTACATCAACTATGACTTCTTTTTGAGGATTCTGCATCGAGCCCAAATTGATGAATTACAAAAAGCTATTAATAGTCTTTGCAGTTGTTGGGCTTACCTTTATCCTAAGCAATAATAACATTTTTACTCTGTCTATAGAAGTGAGCGTTGTAGTGTTCCGCTCATTAAATACATGATCCCCCCAAACCCCCCTTAATAAGCTATGCTTTATAAACATCTTTCTTAATACAATACTTGACAAAATTCGCAACTTGTGCATTAGTGCTTTTTAAGATTTTGTCTAAGAAATTAATGTATAATAATATACATTTTATTGGCTACTTGAGTAATTTTACTGAAATCCCCTCTCCCCCTCTCCCTCATCAGTAAATTTTGGCAAAGGTGGAAGATGTTGGGTTTCG
>NZ_JALKVM010000046.1:0-29520 GCF_057440575.1 Johannesbaptistia floridana | reverse complement strand
TAAAGAGGGATACCTTTGATCGTATGGAAGTTCACCCTAACTGGGCATGTAAGGTTAAGCCAATTATTGAGTCTGTGTCAGTGATACAGAGTACCGAGTAATTGGCAAGGAGTAAAAACACTTTACATGGCAAAAGATATACCGCTGACTTTTTTCTGTCTTATTTGGCTGTTTGAGTAAATTTGAGTAGATTTTTAGAAGCGGTTAGTTTGTACAAAGTCATGAAAGATAAAATATCACTTCAGTAGCCTATTCATTTAAGCAGGCGATCGCCCTCCACCTCACATCTTGCATCTTTACCCAAAGTTACTGGTGTAAGGGTAATGTAGAATGCGCGAATTAAGAATGTAGAATGATTTTTTTAGCCTGTAGGTTGGGCCCTTGGAACGAAACCCAACATCATCTTATTCTCAGACCTTGTGGTGGTTGAGTAATGAGTTTTGAAGTTTTGAAGTAAAAGAATTGATCCTAACCCCTTAAAAATTGATTCTCGCCTGTTGGCCTATTTCTGTACTTTTTTGGGAGTGCAAGATATGAGCTCCAGAGATTTTTTTGAGAATTTTTACGTCTATTTGTCTTTTACCAGAAGACGCTCAACCATACAAAGAACCAGAAAAAATAACCTAAATATAAAGAAAATATTAAATTTAAAAGTGATCAATGCCTTGTTAAAGAAGTGTTAAGTAATTAATTAAAGTTATATTAATTTATTTAAATAACTCTTCAAAAAAGATAAATACTAAAATAAGTTCTACTAGAATTAAAGCAAATGAAGAATTAAATGGTAATTAAGATAAATTTACAATATTTATATTGTAGATAAAAAAACGGCAATAATCATCTCAAATTACCATTAATCTTTTAGAAATAACAATTCGCTGGAGATTAGGAAAAATGGCTACAGAAGAAGGTAAAAAAGCTAATCGATTACGCCTAACCAATTTAGCTTTATTAAGTGTAAGCAAAGGGGCTTGGGATATTTTAGGGAAAAAAGGAGTTAACTCCTTTAGCGGAATTATGGGCAATCAAATTCTGCAAGTAATGGAACAAGAAATGGGCTTGGAAATTGCTGGAGAAGATCCTGAAACTGTACTAATGGAAATTAGTCGTATTTTTATTGATGAATATGGATTTGCTACTGATATAGATATCGAAAGAATAGGTGAAAATGATTTTCGTCTCAAAGTAAAAAATTGTGTAAATCGCAGTTTTACAGATAAATTAGTAGAAGCTGGTGTAGAATACCCATATATTTGTCCCATTATGAACGCTAGTCGTTCCGCATTAAAAAGAATGGGTTACAAAGTTCATGAAAATATAGAAGAATGGAAAGAAGGAAAAGGCTCTATTATTGAATTTTCCCAAGTTTAAAACCAAGAAAAGTGAAGACGAACAATTATAATGGGTGAGAGCCAATGAAAGACCCAATTATCTTACCCAGTAAAAAAACTCTAACACCTAGTGAAGATAGCTACTGGAAAGACTTATTATATAGAGTCAGTAAAATTGGTACAGAATTAGAAATAGCACCGCCTAAAAAAGTGAAGCGGGAAACTTTTGAACAAGAGTTAAATCAAGCCTTAGCACCATCACATAGTTTAGAAAGACTGGGATACAATGGTGTGCTAGATATTACTCCAGAACATTGCGGGGTAGAAATTCGTATAATTGGTCGTCAACCACATTTTCGTAGTTTACAAGAACAGTATATTCGTATAAGTAAAATTGTCCAAGAAAAAGGGGCACGTCCACGGGCAACCTGTGGACTCCATTTTCATCTGTTGACACCAGGATTGGGGGAGCCATTACCAGAGATAATTTTAGCTAATCTCTGGAATCTTATCCGTCGCTACGCTCCTGAATTAAAGTTTATCACCAGTGGTGGAGACAAGAGAGAGTCTCTCTGCCGTCGTCGCAATCATAATAGTCACTTGGAGATGGTTAACTATTCTCCGGGAGTGATGAGTATTAGGGAAATCAAACAAGCTCTCAAAGTTAGTAAGATAGTACCAGAGCATCAAAATTTTCTCAACTTAGAGCATATTGGCTTTAGTGAAACTGAAGATATCTTGCCATTTCACCTAGAGTTTCGCTTTCCTGATGCAGATTTATCTCCCACCTCTATTACCGCTAAAACCTTTTTGTTTCTTTCTTTACTTCTCAAAGCTGTAGATTTAAGTCAGTATGGAATTATCCATGTAGGCAAAGTTCAAACCTGGCAACGTAAAAAAGAAATACTAAATCTGTTGAGTAATAATCAGGGAAATTTAGCTACTAGTGATACTAGTGGGGTTACTGATGAGATTATTGAAGAGTTACGCCAAGGTTGTTATGAATTGTTGGACCTATTAGCACCAACTTTTAATCACTTTATTGATAATCCTGCTTTAGATGTGTTAATGGCACTTACTGAGCAGCCTATCTCTCTAATGCGTTGCGCTGGATATGATTGGCAAGAAATAGAATCAATGTTAGCCTCTCGGGCAAGTTTAGATGAAATTGGTTTTGATGATGTAGATCGCCGTTTAATGCAATGTATAGAATTGGGAGAATGGGATAATTTACCTTCTGCTGATGCTTGGCGCTGGCAAGCTGCTCGCAATCTCTATTTAACTCCCCAAAATTTAGAGCATCGTCTCCTGGAGTTAGAGAAGTTACGAGGTTTATCCTGGGATGCTCGTCAAGGTACAATGGTTTTTCAAAGCTAGTTAAAAAAGGTAGAAAAATGTGCGGTATAGCTAGTGTTTTTTTGTTTCCCCAGACACGTCCTCCCGAAGTTTGGCAAGACATTAGAGAGAATTTTACTAAAAATTTACTCTTCAATGAAAAACGTGGTGAAGCAGCTACAGGTATAGCCATCATCGATATTGAGGGTAAAATTGAGATTTATAAGCAATCAATAAGCGCCCATGAATTTATCGCCACTGAAGCTTATCAACTGCTGATAAATTCTCTGAATGAGAAAACTGTTTTGGTTTTAGGGCATACCCGTTTACCTACTAAAGGTTGTCCTAGTAATAATTATAATAATCACCCCATACAAGCAGGACCAGTTTGTGGTGTTCATAATGGTCATATTACTAATGATGACTTTTTGTTTGGACATTGGGGTTTTCCACGTGAAGCTGAAGTAGATAGTGAAATTATTTTTCGTTTATTAGAAAATTGTGGCGATCGCCATTTGAGGGAAACTACTAATCTTTTAAGTTATTTAGAAGGACGGTTTACTTTTTTAGCTACAGATAGACGCCTTCCCGGATCTTTATTTGTGGTCAAACACAACAATCCTCTGTCTCTACATTTTGTTCCCCTGTGGAATAGTTTGATTTTTTCTTCAAGTTATATCTTTCTGCGAAAAATTTTTGGTTCTATTGTAGTTACTGAATCTGTAGCCAATCATCATCTCTGTGTCTTTAATGTGGAACATTTAGTAAATTTAAAAGCAAATCCCTGGCAAAGTATAAGGTTACCATCATCCATATAACAATTCCAAAGCAATTGTTTTTTCAAGTATTTATAATTTATACTTTGAGGATTAGTAGTAGGGGCGCAAGGCTTGCGCCCCTCCCAAGGCTTGCGCCCCTCCCAAGGCTTGCGCCCCTCCCAAGGCTTGCGCCCCTCCCAAGGCTTGCGCCCTTCTAGGACAAGATATAAGTGTAATAAGAAATACAAATTTCCCAAGAATACCGAAAGATCCAGCAAGAGGAGCGATCGCCTCAAAGGTGACTAAATGGAATTTTAAATTAAATAAATTGAGTGACTTTTTTCGCTACACCCATATCTTGCACTCCTAAAAAAGTACAGAAATTGGCCAACAGGCGAGAATCAATTTTTAAGGGGTTAGGATCAATTCTTTTACTTCAAAACTTCAAAACTCATTACTCAACCACCACAAGGTCTGAGAATAAGATGATGTTGGGTTTCGTTCCAAGGGCCCAACCTACAGGCTAAAAAAATCATTCTACATTCTTAATTCGCGCATTCTACATTACCCTTACACCAGTAACTTTGGGTAAAGATGCAAGATCTGAGGATCGCCCTAGGTCAATAAATAAAGATAAATTCAACACTTTTTAAAAATAATAATGCTATATTATAGTTTACGAAAAAGATAAAATAGGCGACAATTATGAGTATTCAACAAGTGTTAGAATTTATGCGCCAAAGCGGTCATGATAAAACTTTACAAAAAGAAATCAAGACTTTGTTAAATACAGGAGATGGAAACATCAGCGATAGTGCAGAATTAGATGAACAAGAAATTAGTTCACTAATTATTGATGGAGGCAAAAGAATAACTAAATTTGCTCAAGAAAAAGGATGGCAGTTTTTTCCAGAAGAATTAGTTAATGTTATTCGTGCTTTTGAAAAGCACAAGTTAGGAATAATAACTGAACAAGAATTATTTAATTACTTAGGAATTAGTAACTCCCCTGATACTTCTGTAGCTCAGGCAACAGAGCAGCCAAAAATAGTAGAGTTTGTCTACCGAGGTACAGTTTATCGTAGAGTCATTAAACCAAATAAACTAACAAGTCAAATTAATCCTAAAAAAGAAGTTGTACAGTTTATGAACAAAACTTCGGAAGATAAAGTTTTACAACAAGAATTAAAACAAATATTAGGAGTAGGAGACGGAAATATCAGTAATGCTCAAGAATTAGATGCGATTGAATCTGCGGTGTTAATAGGAAATCGTGCTCCTAAAGTTGTTAATCTAGCTCGTAAACATAGATTCTATTTTACCGAAGCAGATTTAACTCAAGTAATCAAAATGTTTGAGCGAAATCGCTCAGGAGAAATATCAGAGTCTGAATTACTCAGAAATTTAGGGATTTCTGAGGATGCCTTAGCAGTGTTGGCGACTCAAAAAGCGATTAAGTTGATGTTTAAGGGTGAATTATACGAGAAAATTATGAATCCATCAGTTGATACCACTACATCGCCCAATCCAAAATTAGCTGTAATTAGATTTATAGCCCAAAGCGCTGACAATGAAGATTTACAAAGGGAATTAGAGGAGATTTTAGGGGTAGGAGATGGCAATATTAGTAACCCAGCAGAAATCGATAAACAGGAATCAGAAGCTCTCAAAGGTGCTCGCGGCGCTCAAGTGACAGAATTTGCTCGTAATCGAGGGTATATCTTTGGTCAGGAAGACTTGATAGCAGTAGTGTCAGGGTTTGAATCCTATCGTTTAGGCAAAATTTCCCAAGCTGGATTATCTACAAGTTTAGGAATATCCACTAATGAATTTGCTCCTGCTTCTACTCAAAGGGTACAAGAATTCATTTATCGTGGTCAACGCTATACTAAAGTTGATGGTATTCTTATTCCTGTCACCACAGAAACCACTAATCCCAAAACTGAGGTGGTTAAATTTATGGAGCAAACCGCTACAGATAAAAAGTTACAAGAGGAGCTCAAGGAACTTCTCGGAGTGGGAGACGGTAATATTAGTAGCGTCAAAGAATTAGACCAAGAAGAAGTTGGGGCACTTCTAGGAGGAAAAAGCGCTGTTGTTTCCAGCTTAGGTCAAAAATATGGATTTTCTTTCTCAGCTCAAGATTTAGAAACCGTGATATCTGCTTTCCAAAGACATCAATCAGGAGCTATTTCAGAAGAGGATTTATTTAAGTCATTAGAAATAAAAAGACAGAAAAAAGGATTTTTTGATCAAGTTGTACAAGTATTAAATAAAAAAGTATTTTGATATTAAATTTTTTTTATAGCAGTAGTTCGTGTTAACAATATTTAGATTTACAGATCCCCCCTACTGATAAGGGTAGGTTTTTAACATTTCGGTGAGGACGGGACAACTCACATCTTGCATCTTTATCACTCATTTACTGGTGGGGGTTGAGTAATGAGTTTTGAAGTTTTGAAGTTTTGAAGTAAGAGAATTAATGCTAAACGCTTAAAAATTGATTCTCGCCTGTTGGCCTATTTAGTACTTTTGTATTTGCGTGCAAGATAGAGGAACGAAGACAAGGAGACAAGGGAGATAATACAATTAAAACAGCGTGTTTTCATACTAATGTACACCTAAAATACAGATACTTCCTTGTCCACTTTCCCTCCTTGTCTACCTTGTCTTACTTTTACTACAAGCTCTTTGTAAAAAACCTACCCTTGTGAGGATCCCCCCTAACCCCCCTTGAAAAAGGGGGGGAAAGAGCTTTATTTTGATGTCAAACACCATAATGCGTAGGGCTATAACAAGTCCCTAGTTATCTCATGTTCCAATCCAATCTGAATTAAACAGAATAATTCTCCATACCTTCACAAGAACAAACTAAGTTTCTATCACCATAGGCATTATCAATCCGACTCACAGGAGGCCAATACTTAAAATCCCTTGTCCATGGTGCAGGATAAGCTGCCTCTTCCCGAGTATAGGGATGAGTCCAATCACTTTTTAGTAAACTTGCCGCTGTATGAGGGGCATTTTTCAAGAGATTATCTTCGAGATCAACTTTACCTGAGTCAATGGCTGCAACTTCTTGACGGATACTAATCATAGCATCACAGAAGCGATCTAATTCTACCTTGGACTCACTTTCGGTAGGTTCAATCATCATTGTCCCTGCTACTGGCCAAGAAACTGTGGGCGCATGAAAACCATAGTCCATTAAACGCTTAGCTATATCATTTACTTCGATATTGGCTATTTTCTTTAAAGGCCGTAGGTCAATAATACATTCATGGGCAACTAATCCCGATTCTGCTGTAAAGAGAATTGGGTAGTGTTCTTGAAGACGATTAGCCATGTAGTTAGCATTGAGAATAGCTATTTTAGTCGCTTCGGTTAAACCCTCAGGACCCATCATCATGATATACATCCAAGAGATAGTTAAAATACTCGCACTACCCCAAGGTGCGGCGGCGATCGCCCCTATTGATTCAGGATTTTTAGTTTGATTGGGAAATAGTAGTAGAGGGTCTGGTAAATAGGGTTTTAAATGGGCTGCCACTCCAATTGGTCCCATACCTGGACCTCCGCCACCGTGTGGGATACAGAAGGTTTTATGTAAGTTAAGATGACAAACATCTGCACCAAAATCCCCTGGACGACATAATCCTACTTGGGCGTTCATATTTGCCCCATCTAGATACACTTGTCCACCGTGACTATGAATTAAGTCACAAATATCTCTGATACCCGTTTCAAAAACTCCATGAGTTGAAGGATATGTAACCATCAAAGCTGCTAGTTTATTGCTGTGTTTAGCTGCTTTTGATGCTAAATCTTTGACATCTATATTTCCTTGGCGATCGCATTTTACTGCTACCACTTTCATGCCGCACATTACCGCACTTGCCGGGTTTGTACCATGAGCTGATTCTGGAATCAGACACACTGTCCGTTCTGATTCTCCTCTATGGACATGATAGTTACGAATTACTTGTAACCCTGCGTATTCTCCCTGGGACCCGGCGTTAGGTTGTAGAGATATAGCGGCAAATCCGGTAATCTCCGCCAAATATTCTTCCAATTGACTAAATAGTTCCTGATATCCTTCAGCTTGATTCAAGGGCACGTAGGGATGTATTTGCCCAAATTCAGGCCAAGTCACGGGCATCATTTCTGCCGTGGCATTTAGCTTCATGGTACAAGACCCTAGTGGTATCATTGATGAAGTCAGAGATATATCTTTAGATTCTAGCTGATGCAAGTATCTGAGTAACTCTGTTTCTGAGTGATAATTATTAAAAACTAGTTCCGTGAGATATTTACTACTCCGTTTTAAATCTAGAGGAAGTTTAGATGTAGATAGAGATTCTAATTCTTCCATAGTAAAAGGCAAATTACCATCAGCACTAAAAATAGCCAATATATCTAGTAAATCAGCTTTTTTAGTAGTTTCATCCAGACTAATCCCCACTCTTTCTTCAGAAAGATAACGCAAGTTAATTTTATTTGCCTCTGCCTTAGCAATCACACTACTTGCTTTAGTTTCACTTAACTTGACAGTTACAGTATCAAAAAATGATTGAGAAACTAATTCATATCCCAACTTTTCTAAACCAGTGGCCAACATTGCAGTTAAGTCATGGACTTTTTGAGCAATATTTTTAATCCCCTCGGGACCATGGTACACTGCATACATTGAAGCGATTACAGCTAATAAGACCTGGGCTGTACAAATATTACTAGTAGCCTTGTCTCGACGAATATGTTGTTCTCTAGTCTGCAATGCTAAACGTAAAGCTGGGTTTCCATCTTTATCTTTAGATACCCCCACAATTCTTCCGGGGATAGAGCGCTTATAATCTTCTTTAGTCGCTAAATAAGCTGCATGGGGACCACCATAACCCAATGGTACTCCAAAGCGCTGAGTACTTCCTACAGCAATATCAGCTCCCCATTCACCAGGAGGAGTTAGTAATGCTAAACTGAGGATATCTGCTGCTACAGTGACTAAAGCTTCTGCGGTATGTGCTTGTTGAACAAAATTTTGATAATCGTAAATCGTGCCATCAGTAGCGGGATATTGTAGTAAGGCTCCAAAAATTGGTGTTTCCCAATCAAAACTACGATAATCTCCGCTGATTATTTCTATTCCTAAAGGCAAAGCCCTGGTTTTTAGTACTGCAATAGTTTGAGGATGACAATTTTCATCCACAAAATATTGATTAGTTTTTATTTTTGATAAACCATAACTCATCGCCATAGCTTCTGCTGCCGCTGTAGCTTCATCTAGTAATGAAGCATTGGCAATATCAAGTCCCGTTAGACTAATAATCATGGTTTGGAAATTTAGCAAGGCTTCTAATCTGCCTTGGGCAATTTCTGCTTGATAGGGTGTATAGGCTGTATACCAACCGGGATTTTCTAAAATATTTCGTTGAATTACCGGAGGAGTATAGCAGTTGTGATAACCCATGCCAATATAGGAGCGAAAGATTTGGTTTTTACTAGCAATCTTTCTTAAGCTGTTTAAAGCTTGATACTCACTTTGAGCTGTAGGTAAATTAAGCTGTTTATTGAGGCGTATAGATGGAGGTATCGTGGCTTCAATTAATTCATCTAGGCTATTAAATCCTAGACTCTTAAGCATTTCCTCAATTTCTTTTTCATTTGGACCTAGATGACGCTGACGAAAAGATGTATCAGTATCAGTAGCTGAAGAAGATTGATAATTATGGTCTTGGGTATAGAAGTTGTTTTTTGTACTAGAATTAGAAACAATCATGTATTTTATTCTTACTGATGTTACACGAGGTTTTTCGTTTTAATTTGAGCATCAAAAACGTTACAAAATTGATACTTATCTTAATTTTGTAACAAATTATTGAAAGATACTGTCAATTTTAGCAATTTTTTGCTAAGTATCTACAGTTTTTCCCTTTAATTATTTAAAAACAAAGTTAACAACCCCTGTTGTCCCAGCAAAATTTCTCTAATCAGAGTGACGATTCCTACCCAAACAATAGGAGTAATGTCAACTCCTCCTATCGGGGGTATTAGTTTGCGTGTTTGGACTAAAAATGGTTCTGTTGGCCAAGAAACTAGGTTAAATGGTAAACTGTTTAAGTTAACTTGGGGATACCAGGTTAAAACAATGCGGAAAATAAACAAAAAAGTCATTAAAGCTAAAGTCAGGCTGAGTAAAGTTATCCCTAAACTTACAAAGTTCATATTTTCATTAATTTTTATTACATTTACTTGACTATTTTATCATTTTTCCTGTGAATTTAAACACTTTGGAAGTCTGTGAGTTTTGTATTGCCATTGCAGAAAAAAATAATCAGACAAAAAGTGTCAAGCTTATGTAAAAATTGTAAAGAGAAATAAACAAAAGTAAAAGGATTAAAATATCATGACCCCATCTTTAGCAAACTTTTTCTACAGTCTTTTAGCTGGAGCTGTAATTGTAGTAATTCCTGTTACAGTTGGATTGATATTTATCAGTCAAAGAGACAAAATTACTCGCTCATAAATTTTTACTCTTCAATTGTAGTTGTAACTCTCAATTGCAAGAAATTAAAAAGTTGAGTTCCACACCGACCTTGGGTACGGATGTGGGACTTTTACTAAAGAAAGATAAAAGCAAAAGAAGATGATATTTTTTATGATTGGAAGTAAAAGCTATATTAGAGATATATAGAAATATAACAGTTAATCAACACAGAATGTAAAAATGGTAAATTTTGGACTAAACTCAGCAAGTATTTTAGGCATATTTTTAGCAGTAGCAGGAGCTTCCCTGTACTTTGTACGCTCTGTACGACCAGAATTATCAAGAGATCACGATATCTTTTTTGCGGCGGTAGGATTATTATGTGGCTTAATTTTACTGTTCCAAGGATGGCGTCTTGATCCAATTCTACAATTTGGTCAGTTTCTCTTAACTGGTTCTACAATATTTTTTGCTGTAGAAACAATTCGATTGAGAGCGAGTACAACAGAACAAGCTCGCCGTAGTTCTCCTATTGTAGATGAAGAAAGACCAGTTAGTCGAGTGTATCGTGCTGAGTTAGATCAATTAGAAGGCTACGAATCAGAAGAATTAGATGATAGTCGGCAACTGAGGGGTTATGTGGAACGTCCACCTTCTCGCAGGAATCCCTACGAAGAACCAGAACCACCAATATCTAGAAGCAGAAGCCGAAGAGCACCAGATCCTTATGGAACCAAAGAATCTAGTTCTAAACGCCGTACTCGCCCTAGCAGTAGACCAGTAAGTCGTGATCCCTATAATGATCCCTATAATGATGCCTGGGGTGAATCACCAGCTAACTCATTAACACCGAGAAAACCCCAAAACACTCCACCTTCACGGCGTAAATCCAAAACTAGCAAAAAACGCCCACCCAATCCCTATGCAGAATCACCATACAATTATTATGGGAATGAACCAGACAATACTGTAGATGATTATGTTGATTATCAACCAATTGATCAGAGTGAACAATCAGATATAGAGTTAAGAAAGCCTAGTAATCCTAGAGATATTGAACCAAAACCAAGACGTAACCCAGAATCTCCTAGTAATTTTGACTACTAGTAAGATTTCTATGGGGAGGATTATTAATGAAGTTCTCTAATGTCAAATTGTTTTTGGTGGCGATCGCCCTAGCTGGTTTATCTTTGGTTGGTGGTTGTAACTCATCTATTGTTAACCAAGCATTTATGCCTTTAAATAGTCGTTACAATGACCAAGAACCAGCTTTGAGTGGCGATGGCAAGTGGTTAGCTTTTGTCTCTAATCGTAACGGAAAAAACAGCATAATTATTTACAATTTAGAAACAAAAACTATTAGTAATTTACCTGGTTTAGATACTAGGTCGGCGATTTCCCAAAGCCCCAGTCTCAGTTATACTGGTCGCTATATAGTTTATATATCTACTTTCCAGGGAAGACCGGATTTGATTCTCTATGACCGCGCTACCCAATCTTCTCAATTTTTAACTAAGGGTTATCGTAGTTGGTTACGTAACCCTCATATTAGCCCTGATGGGCGCTATATTGTATTTGAAACTGCTCGTAGAGGACAATGGGATATAGAGGTTTTAGATAGAGGTCCCTTTGTGGAGTTAGATTTACCTGAGGGAGCACCTATTCTTAATTAATTATCTATTAATTATCTCGACAAGCTTCCTGATCCGGTATTTCTGAGGGATTTTCCACTAGTTTTAATTCTACACGCCTAGGATTTTGATTTGGGTCTTTAGGAGGCTGCTCAGCGCCGTAACCTATTGCTATTAATTTATCTTTAGGAATATTTTCATATTCTCTTATTAGTCTACATTTGACAGTATAAGCCCTATCTAGGGAAAGACCCAGATTATCTGTAATTTCTTCTCTATAAATACTACGATATGTTGGATATGGAGCTGGATCAGTATGTCCACTTACCTCGTAATACCAGTTATCTTCAGGATTAGTGTCTCTTTGCTTACGAATTTCATTAGCCATTTTTTCTATCTCCTCAAGAGCGGTCTCTCTATCTTGAAGGTTTTCGGAAATAGTCGGTTTTCCTGATTCAAAAGGAACTTGGTAAATTGTAGGTTCTGGTTCTGGTGTTAGATTCTCTGGAGGTGGTTCTGGTTCTGGTTCTGGTTTTTGTGACGGTGTAATTCCTACAATCTCTATAGTCTTATTACTATCATTTGGGTAAAATATGCAGTCTTCATCGGGTTTTATGTCTTCACGGTAAGGAACTAAATTTGCTTCAAGGAACAAACATTGCATTTCTTTTGTGTTCATTATATGTCGAAAAGCTGAACCTGCATCGGTATCATTTTCAGAATCGTGTCTAGTAGCTAAGGCAAAAGTAAGAGGATATTTATTGTCTCTTAGTAGTTGTTGGTCAATCTTATAAGCTGCTTTAGCATAGCAAAAGCTTGAGCCTATCTTTGGTGTAATCTCTTGGTTATCACGAACCCAAATGAGTAACTGTTTTTTGTCCACTGCTAAAGGATAAACCTTACATTCTCCAATGACTTTACTGACTAATCCAAATGATAAACCAACGGTTTTATCTTGCTCCAAGTCATTGGCTATGTTACCAATAAGATCCTTAGTTTCGATACGCACAATACGGTCTTTTAAGTCTTTTCTCGGAATATCTTTTGATGTGCCATCTTCTTCTTGACAAATAAAAATTTCTTTGTTTTCCGAGTTTGGCTGACAAGAAATAACTTTGTCTTCAATTCTCTGACGTATCTCCTCTATATCCATTTCATTAGAATTAACTTGAGAAATCTTTCGGAGAAAAATTTCATAAGCATCTTCATCTGTGGGAAGATAGCGTTGTATGTATACATCATCTTGGAATTTATTTGTGTAATCATTCCATTTAGGAGTCTCTTCAGCAGTATATATCTCCTGAAGTTGTTTTAAACTTAAACCACCGCCAAGAGCTAAGGGTAGATTCTTTTCTGGTTGACGACTGGGGGAAAAGGGGACAAAAACAGCGATCGCATTATAGGCTATAGGACAAATTGTGTATTTATTTTCAGTATCTTCATCTGGATAGTCATCTGGATGAAAAGTGCTAATTAAATAAATATTTGCATTATTAAAAACTTCGGGTTTCGAGATTCTATCCCTATATAAATCATCATTAATAATTTTTTCCAAAGATTTACCATCTTCTATAATAGATCCTGTTGTTAAAAGATAATTTGAAGTGTTGTTTTCAGAGAATTCGAGAGAATTTTGATTTTGATCTGGTGTAATTAAACCATTAGGGGTTGAATAAGAGATTGGAGTTGATATATTCTCCAGTCCTAAACATTTTGAATTGTCAGCACTAGATTGCTCATTTGATTTACAGCTAGTAAGCAAAGCCATACTTAAAACAACAGCAACTAGATAGCCACTAGTCTTACTGTTTATCATTTTTGTCTTTCTCAAATATAACTTTGTATCGCAAAGCAGCATTGTAGCCAAATTGAATAACCATATTGTCTCGTAATATTTCTCCTGTTGAATTTACTTGTTGCATTTCTTGATTGTCTGTTTCATTAAAAAAAATCTTTTTATACGCTACCTGCTGCTTTACCTGCTCAATTTTATAATTTTCATTTTCTTTGATTATTTTGGCAACTTCTTCTTTTCTTTCTTGATATTGACAAAATATGGTTTTTTCTGTAGATTTAGTCAAGTTTATAACTATTTTTTTTTCAAGAAGGCCATCAAGTTCTGGTTGGTCATTTACTAAACTTATACGTTCTAGTGTTATATACATAAATAAATTAATTAGGGATATTATTATCTAATTTTAAAAATATATTTATTTTCTTATTTCTATAGTAGTCTTCTATTCTAATCAATGTTTTTTTATCTGTTTTCAATTGAAAATATTTTTCATCACTAATTTCTTCATCTTGATTTTTGATCACTTGATCATCTATCTTAAGTCTTAATCCTTCCTGCCATTTCCAAAACTTATCATCTGCTGTATCTCTATGCTTATTATTTTTTTGAGTTTCTAGATATAAAATTTCCCCATATCCTAATATAGTAAATATATAGGATTCATCTAGTTTCTCTAATGATTCTAATAAGTCTGGATATCTTTGCTGATTATTTTTAATAATATTTCCCAGATTTTTCAGTAAATTTACTATTGGTTGAGAAGAGTCTAAAAGTTCATTATTGTTAATGATGTGGTTATAAGGATTTTCAGTTCTGTCTTCTTCACAAATCATAACTTGAATTCTCGGTATTTTTATTAGGCAAAAGTTTTCAGCAAAAGGTAATTTCTTATTCTGTGTTGTTAAGCAGATTTCTGAGTTATCTACTTGTGGGTCATTTTCTTGTGGGTCATTTTCTTGTGGGTCATTTTCTTGTGGGTTATTATTTTCTTCCTCTCTTCTTTTTATTGGAGATTCATCTTGGTCTTGCGGAGTCTGGTTTAATTTCTGTTGCTGTTGTAGAGAGTTGATTTGATCCTGATTATGCTCTTTATTATTAGCTAATTCTTTTCGTAGAGAGTCGATTTGATCCTGATTATGCTCTTTATTATTAGCTAATTCTTTTCGTAGTAATACATATATCTTATTGGTGATTGATGTTTTTAGTGCATCCTTTTCTTTTTCTCGTAACAGATGATTTTGGCTATCACTAGAATTTGATAAGGATACTTTTAGCTGAGGCTTGAAGTAATCGTATTCTCCCTGTTTTTGTTCACAGTATGGACAATTGTTATCGTTTAAATTATTATCTAATGGAATCAAGTAGTAATTACATAGTGTGTTGAAGCACATTTTTGGGGTATTCATGATTTTTAGCTGTTGGAGTTGTCGGGTTGAGGCTTGAAGTCTATTAAAGTTTCAATAAGCTTAGAGAAATCGAATATTGCCATAAGTTTTGAATTTTTTGGTTGCGAAATAAAGCGTTTAATATTTTCTTTTAATTTCAATGGATGGTCACGCTTAATATCAATAAACGATAAAAACTCAGGTTCTGTCCGATATAAAGGTGATATGTAATCGTCTACTATATCTTTAAATCTTGCAGGAATTAAGGTATTGATAAGGTATTTATCTGTGTATGTGTATTTATCTGTTAAAATCGTGTTATCATCATCTTGACTAGATGTTTCTTTAACAAAACCTGTATTATACTCTGGGCTTTTCTTTAAAGTTAAGCAAAGGTAAAATCGTGCTATTTTTAAATACAAGTCAAGCAGTTTGTTGAAGGCTTCGTAATCATCTTTTGTTAAATTAAAATCTTCATAATTTATCTTGTCAGTTTCGAGTTTTGTTAATCGGTCTGTTTCGTCATCTAACTGATGCAAAGTCCATTCGTTTCGATTAAACCCTATTTGCGAACATTCATGATCAATTTGAGTAAGAATTTGATCAATATGAGCGCCAATATTAGTATGATTATTTTGATTAGTAGTAACTATTTCTTTTGCTTCTGTTTTGTAGCGTTCAATATCAACTAATTTTTCTTTGATATTTAGTAATTCCTGGACTTTCTTTGCTTTGTCTTCTAAAACATTTTCCCAACGCGCAGTAATCTGTTCAAATTCCTGGACTATATTTCTATTTTTTGTGTCTATATCTCTGTTTACATTATTGACTTTTTCAACTAAATTTTGATTTATTCTCTCTATTTGTCTTCGTATTTGTTGAATGTTTTGTTGATTTTCTGTTTGCCAATCTCCTACTTTTTTTTGAGCGAATTTTTTGATAATTGGTAGTTGCATGAAAACTAGATAAAAAGGAGGTTTTTCAATTCGCCTTTGTAAATTATTCAACTCTTCTTCAATTTGTTGAGGTACATCACTCCTATTCTCATTTAATCTTGTTATGTTAAGGTTATGAAGGTTTTGACCGTCGGCATGATAATGCTTAACTTCTTCTATGATTAACTTATTGAATTCTTGTATAGCTGTTTTTAGAGAGGAACTGTTTTTTATTGATGGTGTATTTAGTTCTTGAAGTTCATTATATATTTCGTTATATACTTCAAAAATCTCATTTCTAATTTTTATTAATTTGTAAGCTTTTTCTATAGACTTAATTTTATTATCTATTTCTCTTGAGAATACTGATTTAAGAAAAATCTTTTTTGCTTCTTCTACAGACCTAATTGTCACTTGAGAATTAGGCTGTATAATCAAGTGGCTGTTAATTTTGTCTAAACAACTATTGAGTAAAAGATAATCATTTTTAGTTATTTTTTCATAGAAAAAATAATCATATATATATATAGCAAGCATGTGCCTATAGTAATGCAACGGTTGAATGTGTTTATAATATGTCCATTGATCTCGACTGTTTTGATTGTATTGAGTTTGACTTTCTTCTGGAGGATCATCATCATTGAAATCATTTGAATTAGTTTGAGAATCACTTACTAAGAAATAATTATCATTAGAATCATCTGAATTGTTAACCTGTGTATCAGCTTGAGGGTAGTTGTTGACTACTGGAGGATTAGCAACTGAATCATCAACTGAATCATCACTAGACGGCCTATGATGCTCAATAGTTACAATTTTCTCGATTGCGTTTACATCAGTAACTTTGTAAAGTTGAGGTTTAATTTCGGGAGCTTCTCCTAGTCTTCGTCTTACCAGCCAATCATTCTCTTCTATCTCTATCCCACTATCAACAAAACTATATCTATATTGATTATTTGATAAATATCGTAGCTTAATATCTAAGTCCATCCCTGTAAGGTATTTTGGCAAATATGCTGAATTTCCACGAGCACCAAAAGTAATACTGTTTTTGTTTAACAATATTCTTTCATATTCTTCTTTTTTTCTATATTTAGATACTTTATGTTTAATAGGATTATCCCGTTCCTCTTGCTGCATATCTATAAAATTGGGATCAAATTCAGCAAAATAATTATAATCTTTTGGATATCTATCGTCACTAATACGCTTAATTTGATCTAGAAACTTGCAACAAAACCAAATTCCATTAACTAAAGACTGATGAAAATTTTGTGCTCTATTCATAGTTAGTCCTCCATGAAGCTAAATTTAATTTTTTCTAATTCTTCTTGAAAAGTAGTTCTATCCATTTTTGGTTGAGGAAGATGCTGTTTTTTTCCTGAGGTGATAATATTAGTTTCTGGAAAATTCTTGGCTTTTTGCTTCATATCGTTATCAACTAGTATGGTTTCTGCTCCCATTTTCGTTGTGATTTTTTCAAGATCCTGTCTTAGCAGACTAACAGGGGAGGAATATTTAAATTGTTTATTTTTTAGCTGAAATTGATCTGGATCCTGAGATTGAGGGGACTTCAAAAATTCTTCTTTTTTCCTAATTGATTGATTACAATAAGTATCAGGAGCATTATACAACATGCACTTGAGTATAATTTTGACAATATCTGGATGAGCATAGTTGTTATAGTTATCTTTGAAATGCTGGTAAATTAAACTTAAAGATTGATTTGGAGATTGACTATTCGTAAATTGTTTATAGTCTTCAATCATTTCTGCAACTGGACGATAATTTTTTGAGTCTGGATCTTGTGTTTCAAAACCAGAGCCTTTGAGATTGTTATAAAATGTTTCAGGAGGAGCACCTCCTGTGATTAAGTCATAAAGCAAGGCTCCCATTCCATACATATCTGTTGCTATGCCTGGTTTTTTATAAAATTTAGCTAAAAAGGTTTCGTTTTCATTTTGTGTAAACTGTTCTGGTAAGCCATTGGTTTCTTCGTAAAATTGAATTTTATTGTGGTTGACTGTAGTACTTAGTTGATGATTATCTTGTTCTTTTGTTTTTATACTATATACTCTATCTAGTTCAATATTCCAGCGTTGTTGTCCATTATTTGTTACTAATTCTGGATCTTTACCTATAAAAGCTAAATGTTTTGTACTAGGAAACTGTAAAAAATCTCCTTTTTTTAGGATACCAGTTTCAATAAGCTTTAAATCATCTATGATTAAGCTCTTCCCATCTCGACCAATTTTCACATCACTTTCGTTAAACATATTAATTTGTTCGGGAGAGCGAAAATGAATTGTTCCTTTAGATAAAATATTTTCATTGACTGATTTACTATCGGGACTGATAAAATACTGAGGTATAGGTTTTTCTTTCGTGAATGTATCTAAAAATCCTAAATCACCAATAACTATTTTTGAATTGTCTACATTTACAGGATCAAGCTTAACAAAAATATTAGCTGGTTTAAGGTCTAAATGAAGACACTCACTTCTATGTAGATTAATTAAACCTCCAATTATTGATTGAATAATTGGAATGATGTGAGTAATCCTAGTGGCCATGTCTGCATTTTTCAGATTATCATATCCGTGGGCTTGTAAGCAATCTTTGAGGGTTTTGTCAAATTCTTCTGATATGTAAGCATAATTAGATATACCTAATCTATACCCTTCTAATTCAGAAGTATCATTTTCTGTTAAAAATTTATCAGTACCTCCACCAAGAATTAAAACTCCTGTGGGGTTTGTAGTTCCGGTTGAGCAAATAACCTTTTCAGTATAGGTCATTTCATCTGAAAAACGTTCTTCTATCCCATTAACATTTTCATATAATATTTTGAGAGCAAAATTAATTATTTCATTTCCTATTGCTTTTGCTTTTAAAACAATACCATTATTACCATCCCCTAGTTTAATAAATTTATTATTTTCATTTTTGACTAGCCTATAAGTTGTTGGCTCCTTTTGGCGCTTCCCAGTTTTTTCAAATTCGTATATTTTAAATTCCATAAAATTAAGTCCTTCAATTATTGATAATTTTTATTAATTACTTAACTTTCTCTACTTTTCTCTCACCACCCAATCTTGAATTTGTTCTTCTCTTAAGTATTTCTCTAGTCTATGATATTCATTACGAGTTGCCTGTAAAATATGTTTCATCTGAATTTTTTCTCTTTGTTGAGCGGCAAAAAAAGCAGCATTGAGGGCAATATTGCGAATATTTCCTCCTGTAAGATTTAATCGGGCTAATTTTTGCCAGTTGAGGTTGTGAATAGAATGAGAAACGGGGAACATGGTTTGCCAAATTTTCACTCTCTGGCTGGAGTCAGGAAGGGGAAACTCTACAAGAAAACGAATACGTCTTAAGAAAGCTGAGTCAACGGCTTGTTTCAGATTAGAGGTAAGAATCGCTAATCCTTGGTAGGCTTCAATACGCTGTAAGAGGTAACTAACTTCTTGATTGGCGTAACGGTCATGACTATCTTTGACTTCAGAACGCTTACCAAATAAAGCGTCGGCTTCATCAAATAGTAGTACTATACCACCTTTTTCTGCTTCGGCAAAGATTTGAGCCAGATTTTTTTGGGTTTCTCCAATATATTTACTAATTACTAAACTTAAGTCAATTCGACAAAGGTCTAATTTTAGTTCGTTAGCTAATACTTCGGCTGCCATGGTTTTACCTGTGCCACTAGCACCAGAAAAGAGGGCTGTAATCCCTAAACCTCGTTGATTTTTGCTTCCTAAACCCCATTCGTAATATACTTGGGTTCTATACTCCATCTGGTTTTTTATTTGGCTAAGAGTTTCTTTGATTGATGGAGGTAAAATTAAATCATCATTGGTGACGTTAGTATTGATTATTTGAGCTAAACCGCCTAATTGATGTTGAGATTGACGGCGACAAATTTCCCACAGTTCTTCATCTGAGGAATTATGACTAAATTGTTGGCTAATTAGTTCAATCTCAGGTGTACTAAAGCTGTAATGGCTGACAATTTTCTCAATTTGGGTGTTAGTTTCTAAATTTTCTATTTGTCCTAAACTTGTCTGCCATTGTTGTTTTTGTTCTGATTGAGTGGGAAAAGGGACTTGAAATCGGTAAAAATTACCTAGTGGTTGGGCTTTAGGTGTAGATAGGATAACCGGAAAGTCGATGGTAGATAACCAGTGGTTGATTATTTCATTACTGGCTATTGCTTCTGGATTTAAGTCATAATTCTCTAACAATAAAACTTGGTTTCTCAGAATCGCCTCCCGAGATAGTAAACATTTGAGTAGGGCTAATTCTTGGGTTTGAGTTGGTAGTTGAGATGTGGATAGAGAGACTAGGGGAGAATTGGGACATATAGCTTGGGCGATCGCCCGATTAGTTATTTTTTCTTGACTATATAGTTGAATATTTTTAAAAGTTGGGAACAAGTCCCTTACTTTTGCTGCTAATTGTTGATGAGATGCTGTTAGGGGTAACACTGTTTCCACAGATGTTACCAATTCTTGTAAACGTACATCCAAGCAATCTTGACCAAGTAAAAAAAATAAAATTCTTTCATCAAGACCCAAAGGACTATTAATCAAAGTATCACCCGGCTTAATTTCAATAAAACGCCATTTTCTTAGAGTTGCTGAGGGTAAAAGATATTGCCAATTAAAGGCCGCAGGAGATAACCGCAACCCTAGGCTAAAAGTTGGATACCGATGCAAGTTTTCTCCCTGTAATTGTGCTAAAAGATAGGGCCAACTATTTTTTATCTCCATTCCCGCACACAGGACCAATAGGTTACATTCAAATTTGGATAGGTGAAAAAGTTTGGCTAACTTGTCCAAACCTATAAGTACTTGATGTATTTGTCCAAATTCCTGATTAAACTCAGAGATGAGTTGATTTTGACTATTTTGAGAGTCATTCATATCCTATGGTAGAAAGAATTTAATTATATTTACTCTGATTCTGTATTTTCTGGCACTGTTTCAGTATTTTCATCATTGTCTTCTGGTTCAATTATCTTTTCTTCTGGCTCAAAAGTGATTCTATATTGACTTAAGCGATCGCGTACTTCTTCTCTAGCATTTTCAGAACCTTCTAAGCCAACTTGAGTAACTCGTTGACTTAATTCAAAAGAAGAAAAGTAATTAAATTGTTGGGAATCTTTTGAGGAGGATTGCAGTGATTGACGTTCTAAGCCTTCTTCCTTTTTCCATACCTTAACAATATGACAATTAGTTGTAATATGCAAATCCAGAGTAACTGTGTCTCCTGGAGTATAAATAACAGGTTCATTTGATGGTATGTTACCCGATTTGCCGTTACTAAGTAGATATGTGAAACTTACCTGAGGAGGTTCACGAATTTGTTCTGCCTGAATTTCATTAGTTTTTTGCGGAAGCTTTCCACCATTAACAGTGTCTATAGTATCAGCAGTTATTTCAAATATGTACTTAAGTTCACCACAGCTAGTTGATTTTTCTATGGGAAATTCATCTTGGTAATATGATTCCTGATAAATTGTCTCTAGATTATCCTTCGTAAAACTTGGATAAGTTTTTACTGGGGTATCATTAATCATCTGAGTAATAGTTATTTTTTCTACTAACTCAGGTTGTTCTAGTTTAAATTTAACTAAGAAGTTATTATCATCATTTTTTTCTAGAGAATTGTCATCAACAATAATTTTCACAGGTTTAACCCTTGTAACTGTCAATTCATCTGTAGTTATTAATTGTTTTTTCCACCAGGTATTTTGTTCAATTGCTAAAATCAATTTATGTTTGCCGGGATTATTTAATTCTTGATTGATTTTCTCATTTAATTCCTCATTTATTTCAAGAGGATAGCGATAACAGGTCATTTTTGCTTTTCCTTGTCTTTTGGGATCGCAATCTAATTTGAATTCACTTTTTGTTGTTTCTGAGTCAAATAGTGTCGCTTTTAAATCTTCTACTACTAAATCTTTGCTTTCTGTATCTTCTTCCTCATCGCTACTTGGAATATATTTAAGTTCGGCAGCGGTTATAGATTTTTGGGATTTTTCTAGTAAGTCAATATCTAAATATAATTTAATGGGAACATTGCGCAAGACTTGATCCTTATATTTCTCACTAGGAATATTTGCTAACCTAATATTAACTTGCGGTTGCAGTGATTTTGCATAAGCTTGATAACCCAAGTAACCGCATAATCCAGCTAGGATTATAATTAATAGCATTAGTAGAAGTAAAGAAATTTTTTGCATTTTAGATATACTTTTTTTCAAGAGAAAGTGTAAAAGTAGCTTGTTTTTTCCTTTCTTGTCCTTGATTACTTTATTCTCTGAATCTAATATGGATAAATTAGACTCAAAACAAAGTGTTATGCGGCGATTCCGCCAAAATGGCTTTCGTAAAAAAAAGCAGATTCGAGAAAATGGTTTAGACCAGAAAGATGGAGGTTTTTTGAGTGATACTTGTATAGTATATCTCCTAGATTTATTACGAATTAATTCTTGATCATGAAATTCTAATATATGTGAATCCTCGGGTTTTGGATTATCTCTCTTAATCTTCTGATTGTTTTCTATAATTTCTATATTCAAATATTTTTTATATTTTTTATATTTTTCAGTATTATCAGTATTATCAGGAGCAACAATCTTAACATAAATATGAACAGGTTGACGTTCTTTTGTTGTGTTATTAACGTTTAAATAAAATGTTTTTATTTCGTTGGATAATTTATCTGGTGAACTGTGATTATTCATAATAAATATTCTTATAAATTTTGCGCGTTGCTCAAAAAATAATCAAACTACTTCTATATCTATAAAATGTTTTTCGGATTGCTCTTCATTTTGATTTCTATCGTATGTCACTTTTAGCTTTATTTGATATATATCTGCGTCTGTGTATTTTGATACCTTGACAAATAATTTAACTGGGATTTCTTTATTACTGCTATTTTCATTTAGTTTAAGAGTATTATCATTATTTAAATCATCAATTTTTGTGGTAACAAGTGTTGCATTATCTTCGTTTATACAGATAACTTCAGTTTCTATATGGAAGTGGCGCACTATAGAATCGGCAGGATTTTCTATGATAATCTGAGCAATTTCTATGTATTCTCTGTCTTTTTCTTCTTCAATTGAATCAATTTTTATTTGTTTTATTTTTTTCCCTATGTTTTCACTGTCATTAGCAGTTGTTTCTTCTTTTCCTTCTGTAAAGTTATTGAATTTTGGTTCAAAAGTCCATTGATTTTCTCCTTTTCGCTGAAGGTCTTCTCCAATTAGATATATCTTCGGTCTAAATTTGCTTTGTTTATCTACAACTGTAAATTCATGAACTTCCTCACTCCTCCAGATACTGGTTCCATTTTGCTGAAATTCAAAAATAATTTTATACTCATACTTTTCTAGCGTGGTAAATTCTTTAAAGGCAATTCCTACTACCTTAATTTTATTAAGATTAACCAGATATAATTGTTTTTTGTATTGTTTTCTATCAGCGAAAAATGAGATAAATTCCTTGTTTTTATTGGGAGTAAACCAATAACCTTGATTATATATTATATCTTGATTATCTTTAGAGCTATAAATTTCTATTATTAAGCTTATATCATCTTGATATTTTCTAAGCTCATTAATTTTACTAGGTTCTACCAAGATTTCATAGCTTTGTTTTTCGTTAATATTTACATTTTGTTGGAGTGGAGGCTGAAATGTTATCCCAGTTCTATTATCATACATTGTCTTGACTTTTTTCGTTTCATTAAGAATCTGTAACTTTATATTTTACTAATCGAACATGACCATCTTGACCTCCTACAGCGATGTATAAGGTATCATTAATATATTTGACATCAAGAGCGTAAATACTAGTAGGAATAGGTTTATCAGTTATTTTTGTATATTTTGAACTTTGATATTTTGATTCATCAAAATTAATTCTCCATAAGTGTAAATGACCTTGGATATCACCAACTACCAAGTAATAAATATTGTCATTATTGTCATGCTTTTCTAATTTACTGGCGTAAACGGGTTTTTTGAGTTCTTCAGTATCTTCTTGTTGACGTTCAATCTCTAGTTCGTTATTCTTCTCTTTGTTAATATCTAATGTATTAAATGTAATGTATCCTCGGTCATCAATAACTATTAAAAGGTCGTTAGCAACATGTAAGCCAGAAATATATCGATTTTTGGAACCACTACGCTTTCTTTCATCTTTGTAAAAAATTTCTTGAGGTTTTTGGATAATTCCTGCTTCTGTGTTTAATTCAGCAGACCAAAGGCGATTATATCGACCTGCTAATATCAGTTTAGTTATATTATCATTTCCCTCTGGAGTAAAAGTAGCTATACTTTGAGTAGCAACAAATTTTTCTATTTTTTGTATTGAGTTTTCTTCTGATTCAAATTCATACTCTTGCCAAATCCATGAATTCTCATTATTCTCTTGATCTCGAATATACCAAACTTTAACTCCTTCATCGTGACCAGTGATGAGAAAGGGGTTTTTAGAACCATTTGATATTTCTGGTTGCAATATGCTCAAAATACGACCACGACCCCTAAAATCGAGGCTTTGTTGTTCTAATTCACATACTTTTTTTTCTTCTTTCTCTTTTCTTTTTTCGGTTAGTCTTCTAAACTCGACTTGTTCTTCTGCTTGTAGTCCTACAGCGAGGGCTATTCTAGTATCACAGTAGTTTTCATCTATTTGATTCATATACTGTAACAGTGAAATTGAATCATCACTACCAGCTTTTATATCTATATCTTCCTCTTTGTAATTGCAATATTCATACCCTCCTTTTTGACTGCACAAACGTAGCCCTTGATACCAATTTGAATCTAATTTGACTATCCACTTAGTGACTTGACCATCATCGGAAGCACTATATATTTCGGCTTTTTTATCATCAAGCAAATTTGTCATAGCGATCGCATTTACGGGACCTGCATGTTTTGGTTTATATCGTGGCCAAAATAAATAGGCAAGTCCGAGTAAACCAAATACAATTAGGAAAATTAAAATAAATAGTAATCTACTCAGACCAATTGTTCCTGGGTGAGTTAGTATATAATAATGTCTTTGATTCCTGCTGTTTAACAATACAAGAGGAAGTATATATTCTTCTTGTTGACTTTGATAATCTTCTCGGTTTATGCCATAAGTAGTATAATCTGTTTGTTCTAACTCTTTAATTTTTTTTAGTTCGTTAAGCTTTATCTTTCCTGTTATTTCACCTTTGATTACAAATCCTAATTCTTCTTCATCATCTGCTTCATATTCTTTTATACCTATGCAATAATAGTATTTTCTTTCTTGATTTTCTTCTAACTCTTTTTTTCTTGGTTTTAAAAATATTGTGCCAATTCTTTCTGTATCTCTATTTTCATAAACATCATTCTTAGCAGAAATTTTTTTATTATCAATATACTTGCTCTCAATACATATATTCGGGCAATTCCATGTTTTACTGTCAATTCTTATTTTATAATCACCAGTGAATCTATCAAGTTTTTCTATTTTTATAGGTTTTTCTTCTTTACTCATTTTCAATATTTGTTATCACATAAATTATTCTATCCATATAGGAATTTCGATTTCTTTATCTATAGAATGAATTACTGTTTCTCCACATTTTAGCTTAAAGCTAATTTCTGTTTTACCAAATTCAGCCGTACTATTAAAATTTATTGTTAAAGCTTCTAATTGTAATTCATTTTTATTTTTATTTATACTTATATTTGATTTGAGATTGAATATATTTGTTGGCTTTCCTTCATTAATAAATGTTGGAACATGCTTAGTATTTTTATCATTTTCTACAGTTAGAAGTAAGTTACTAAATTTTATTTTTTCTTGTGGATCTCTTTTTATCTTGACATCAACTTGACAATTATGTTCATTTTTATCAATGGTTCCCAAATTTACTTCTGCAATTTTTAGAGGTATTTCACTAAAATCTACATGAAAACTCTTATTGATTTTATAAATTTTACTTGTATTGCCTGAATAAAAACGTAAAAATACATAAAAAGTAATATTGCCTTGGCTTTGTGGACAATTAAAAATTGTCACCTTAAAATAATCGTTGCATAATACAACAATATCTCTAGATTCAGGGGATTTACTATACCATTTTTTTTCATTATATGCTTTCAAATCGCTATCATTGTTAATCTTGTTAGCTTCAGAATCACCAATCAAAAAAAGCTCGACTTGAGAATGAGAAGTATCTCGCGGCCACTCATTGATTTTAATAAAAAAACTTTTACCCTCAGTACAAGGTTTAACATTAAATTTATAATCTTCTGAACTAAAATATCGATTGCAATCCTCATCATGAAAAATATCGACTTCCTTCCCACAAGAAATAATATCCACCATATAATTAATCTGTAAGATAGCATTAAGACAAATCTATAAATCGATCATAATATATTGAGCGGGGATAAAACTAGACTAAGGTCTAGTTTTATCCCTAGAGAAACTTTTGTATGATAGTAAACCTATTCACAAAGCAGATGGATATAACTATGCAACATAATAATGGTCCCTCATTTCCTCTCATCGCTAACCTGATGAGAGGTTTAGCGAGAGTCTCCATGAGGGCGGAAAGATGACTTCTTCACCCGGGAAATATCCTTCAGATCCTTATTCAATACCGATAAAAACTACAGTATCATCTTCAGGTTATTCTCTGCCGATAGAATTACGTCTAGACAGAAATCCAGATTCTCAACAAATAATGGCTTACGCGGCTAAAGTATTAAAGGATCCTTTGTTGATTAGAGAATTAACCGATTATGTTTATCAACTGTTGCGGGAGGATTTATACCTTCAAAAGGAACAAACACAAGGTTATGGAAAAAATAGATAATGGTACAAAGTAATACGGGAAATGGGAAAAAAGATTCACTAACTATTCATCAATTAAACTATGTAACAGCGAATCGATTTTATATAGAAATCGAGAACCAAATTACAGCATGTTTTAGTGAATGTTCTGGTTTAGGGGTAACCATAGATAAAGAAATATATTTAGAAGGAGGAGTTAATAGTCAACAACGAGTATTCCCAGGACATGCTAAATATTCGGATGTAGTACTAAAGCGTGGTATTACTGATGATCAAGAGTTTTGGAATTGGATTAATTACGTACTAAATGCAGAAAGAGGACCCACAATTGATATAGGTAAAAAGAAAAAAGAAAAAATAGACAATAATCAAAAAGCTGTCAATAATTTAGGACCCCAAACAAGACGAGATGTAAATATTATGGTTTACAATCAAGCGGGAGAAAGAATGCAAAGTTGGCTTATTATTGGTGCTATACCTGTACAATGGAAAGCACCTAGCTTACAAGCTAACGCTAATGTAGTGGCGATAGAAGAGTTAACTTTAGCTTACGAAAGAATTAAGATTTATGGTCCAGAGAGAGGAGTTATTTCAGAAAATAAATATCAACCTCGATATAGAGATGAATTAGGATTTTTTGGATAAGTTTAACAGGAGAAACTGATGACATTGCCTACTGATTCAAGTAAATTTCTTGGGCATTTTTATCCTATTTTACCTTTATATCCTTTGGGAAAAGAAAGAATCTCTCCTAAGAAACTAATTGTACCATCGGCTGCATATCCTTTGAATAATGTAGAAGGAGTTAAGGTAGTCAATCAGGAGAATACCTTTGAGAGGAATCCTTTTGCTGCATATCCTTTTACTTCTGTGGAAACAATACCCTACAGGGAAAAAACTACTCCAAAAATTAGAGAATCACAAGGAATCGCATCATCTGATATATCTACATCAGACTCAGACACAGTCATTTCCCCTTCTAGAGATTTACAGGTAACGCCACCAGACACAGAAATAGATACTTCTGCAAATCAAATAGATGTAGAAAATATATCTATATCTGACTTAGATACAATTATTTCTCCTTATGGAGATTCCCAAATAAGGCCACCAGACACAGAAATAGATACTTCTGCAAATCAGATAAAAGATGAAGATATATCTACATCAGACTCAGACACAATCATTTCCCCTTCTAGAGATTTACAGGTAACGCCACCAGACACAGAAATAGATACTTTTACAACTCAGATAGATACAGAAGATATATCTACATCAGACTCAGAAACAATTATTTCCCCTTATGGAGATTCACAGATAACGCCACCAGAGACAGAAATGGATACTTCTGCAACTCAGAATGAAGATGAGGCGATCGCACCATCTGATATATCTACATCTACTCCAGACACAATTATTTCCCCTTCTAGAGATTCCCAAATAACGCCACTAGAAACAGAAATAGATACTTCTACAAATCAGATAAAAGATGAAGATATATCTACATCAGACTCAGACACAATCATTTCCCCTTCTAGAGATTTACAGGTAACGCCACCAGAAACAGAAATAGATACTTTTACAAATCAAATAGATGTAGAAAATATATCTACATCAGACTCAGAAACAATTATTTCCCCTTATGGAGATTCACAGATAACGCCACCAGAGACAGAAATGGATACTTCTGCAACTCAGAATGAAGATGAGGCGATCGCACCATCTGATATATCTACATCTACTCCAGACACAATTATTTCCCCTTCTAGAGATTTACAGGTAACGCCACCAGAAACAGAAATAGATACTTTTACAAATCAAATAGATGTAGAAAATATCTCCATATCTGACTCAGACACAATTATTTCTCCTTATGGAGATTTACAGGTAACGCCACCAGAAACAGAAATGGATACTTCTGCAAATCAGATAAAAGATGAAGATATATCTACATCAGACTCAGAAACAATTATTTCCCCTTCTAGAGATTCACAAATAACGCCACCAGAAACAGAAATAGATACTTCTGCAAATCAGATAAAAGATGAAGATATATCTACATCAGACTCAGAAACAATTATTTCCCCTTCTAGAGATTTACAGGTAACGCCACCAGAAACAGAAATAGATACTTTTACAAATCAAATAGATGTAGAAAATATCTCCATATCTGACTCAGAGACAATTATTTCTCCTTCTAGAGATTTACAGGTAACGCCACCAGAAACAGAAATGGATACTTCTACATCTCAGATGGATACAGAAGATATATCTACATCAGACTCAGAAACCATTATTTCCCCTTCTAGAGATTCACAGATAACGCCACCAGAAACAGAAATAGATACTTCTACAACTCAGAATGAAGATGAGGCGATCGCACCACCTAGTATCTCTACATCAGACTCAGAAACCATTATTTCCCCTTCTAGAGATTCACAGATAACGCCACCAGAAACAGAAATAGATACTTCTACAACTCAGAATGAAGATGAGGCGATCGCACCACCTAGTATCTCTACATCAGACTCAGAAACCATTATTTCCCCTTCTAGAGATTCACAAATAACACCATTAGAAAGAGAAATTGATATTTCTACAACTTTCAATAAGGAAGAAGTAAATGAGTCTTCTGTTTCTTTCCCAGAGAATTATTCTTCCGAAACTCCCAGATTAGAGTTAGATAATGTCTCCAATCAATCTAAAACAGAAGCGATTGCACCTTTGAGTATATCTATTTCTAACACAGAAACAATAATTTCTCGTTTTATAGCTTCAGATATAATTCCTAGAAACATTAATATTCCTCAAAAAACTATGATCGGAGATGTAGCTAAATCTTCTTTTTCAAAATTGGCGAATTCTTCCCCAAAAATCCCTTCATCTTCAGACAGATTAAATCAATCTGAAAGTAACGCGATCGCACCAGAAAATATATCTAATTTAATCTCAGAGACTGTAGGAGAATTTAATCCTGAGGCGATCGCATCTGAAACAATTCCTAATCTAATTT
>NZ_JALKVM010000045.1:0-3978 GCF_057440575.1 Johannesbaptistia floridana | reverse complement strand
GGTGGAGGTATCTTTTCTTACAGTGCAAGCATAACCAATTCCACCATATCAGGTAATACGGCAAACTTTGGCGGAGGTATTGATTCATTTACTACAAATATGGTAAATCTTACTATATCAGGTAACATGGCGTTTCAAAATGGCGGAGGTATCTTTTCTTATGCTACAAATATAACCAATTCTACTATATCAGGTAACGAGGCAGATTATAGAGGCGGCGGCATTTATTCCAACTCTAGTAATAACTTGAACAATAGTATTATCGCCGGAAACATCGCCAGTTATGACCCCAATATATATGCTCCCATTAATCAAAATAACAATAACATCATAGCAGCATCGGCAAATGGTATTATCGAAACAACCCTAGCAGATAACGGAGGGGATACTCAAACTCTAGCTTTAGTTCCAGGTAGCCCGGCCATTGATGCAGGAAACGATAGTTTGGCCCGAGATTTAGATGGTAATCTCTTAACAGGAGACCAAAGAGGGTTACCGCGCTTTGTAGGGACTGTAGATATTGGTGCTTTTGAGTTTGAACCAACTGTAAGTCCCGGAACTATTGAATTCGATTCTCCCACTTACACAGTTAACGAAGATGGTACTGCTGATACCCCGATTACCTTAATAAGAACAGTGGGTAGCGACGGTCTTGTTGATATCACAGTAACTCCCTCTGATGGTACAGCAATTCCCTGTTATGGTACAGGAAATCCCTCTGATGGCAGAGCAACAGCACCAGAAGACTATGATGACACACCAATAGTAGTAAGCTTTGCTGATGGTGAAACTAGTCAAACTGTAACTATACCTATCGTTGATGATAACGATTTAGAAGGAGACGAAACTATTAATCTAGCTCTTTCTAATCCAACCAATGGTGCTAGTATTGGGAGTATATCTACGGCAGTGCTTATTATTGTGGCAAATGATGAAGAGTTACAAATCATTGAAGGAACACCCAACAACGATACCCTCATAGGTACTGATGATGCTGAAATCATTAGAGGATTACAAGGAAATGATGTGATAAGAGCTGAAGGAGGAGACGATATCCTTGAGGGTGGACCGGGGAGCGATCGCTTACTCGGTGGAGATGGCGCTGATACCTTTGTGGTCTTATCTGATGAAGGTAAAGATATCATCAATGACTTTGTTCGAGGTGAAGACCTCTTTAGCAGGGATATAGATTTTGCTGACATCAACACCTTTACACGTAATAACGATCTCAATATTGTAGACAGCAATACTAATAATATTATCGCCGTCCTGAGAAACACTAGTGAGTTTAGTGAAGATGATTATATTCTCACTAACCCTCAACTAGACATCATTGAAGGAACACCCAACAACGATACCCTCATAGGTACTGATGATCCTGAAATCATTAGAGGCTTAGAAGGGAATGATGTGATCAGAGCTCAAGGAGGAGACGATATTCTTGAAGGTGGACAGGGAGGAGATCGCTTACTAGGTGGAGATGGCGCCGATACCTTTGTGGTCTTATCTGGGGAAGGTAAAGATATCATCAATGACTTTGTTCGAGGTGAAGACCTCTTTAGCAGCGATCTTGATTTTGCTGAGCTAAACACTTTTGTAAATAATGGCAACCTGAATATTGTAGACAGCAATACTAATGCTATTTTCGCCGTCTTGAGAAATACCACTGAGTTTACTCAAGATGACTACATAAACAATGATACTGCACTAGACACCATTGAAGGGACAGCTAATAACGATACCCTCATAGGTACTGATGATCCTGAAATCATTAGAGGCTTAGAAGGGAATGATGTGATCAGAGCTCAAGGAGGAGACGATATTCTTGAAGGTGGACAGGGAGGAGATCGCTTACTAGGTGGAGATGGCGCCGATACCTTTGTGGTCTTATCTGGGGAAGGTAAAGATATCATCAATGACTTTGTTCGAGGTGAAGACCTCTTTAGCAGCGATCTTGATTTTGCTGAGCTAAACACTTTTGTAAATAATGGCAACCTGAATATTGTAGACAGCAATACTAATGCTATTTTCGCCGTCTTGAGAAATACCACTGAGTTTACTCAAACCGATTATATTCTTGTGGGCGATATGGCTTAGTTCCTGTTACAGGCTCTAGATTTGAGCTATAGCAAGCTCGCCAATAGATGTTGACAAAAATGATGAAAAGCCCCCCTTAGTAAGGGGGGTGCAATAAACTTACTCAAAATTGCCAGCGAAAGCGGAGAGCGCCTTAGAGGCTGTTTTTTGGTCAATAATCTTGAGTTATTGGGAGGCGCTCTCCGCCACTTCATAAGTTATTTGTGACCCCAAACCATTAACTGGTAAAGGCTGGCAATTTTGAGCAGGTTTTCTCTCGCGGGTTGGGGGGATCTGTAAATATAAATATTGTTAACAGTACAACGCTCATTGCTATAGTTTAAAAGTTTCAGATTATTAGCCAAATAACTGCAAAGATCAAACCCGAGATTTTTGCAGTTATTTTTTAGTAACCTTTTAGTACAGCAGATCAACTTAAATAAATGTTATATTTTATACTTAATATCATCTACGTTTGATTAGTGATGATAAAATTAAATTAAAGTTAACCCCAAAAAAGTTGTTAACTTGATTAGTGTATGGTATCGCGCGACACAAAACCCTACATAAAACAACAGACAAATGAAAATGAGGATTGAGGAATTATGGCGACCTTTACAGTAGAAAGTTTAGCAGATTCCGGTAGTAATAGTTTACGAGAATTAATTGCGCAGGCCAATACAGCCACAGGACCAGATGTAATTAAATTTAATTCATCTTTAAACAATGGCACAATTTCCTTGGTGAGTGGGACATTAGCAGTAACTGATGAGTTAACGATAGACGCCTCAAGTTTAACAGAAGGAGTAACGATTCAGGGGAATGATACCTTTGGACTATTTAATGTACAAGGAAGTACTTTTACCATAGACAACTTGACTCTTACAGGAGGAAGTGCAAGTGTAGGTGGTGCAATTTACTCTGACAATAATACGTTTCTTAACAACTCTACTATATCAGGTAACACAACAGAGTATGACGGCGGCGGTATTTTTTCAGCTACCACAAGCGTAGTAAATTCTACTATATCAGGTAACACAGCAGAGTATGACGGCGGCGGTATTTTTTCATTTACTACAAATATAGTAAGTTCTACTATATCAGGTAACACATCAGCTAGAAGATCTGGTGGAGGCATTTCTTCGGGTGATACAACTATAACCGATTCAACCATATTTGATAACAGAGCAAATTATGATGGAGGAGGCATTTCAGGTGAACGTGTATATGTGACTAATTCAACCATAAGGACTAATCAGGCGTCTATTGGCGGAGGCATTTCAGGTTTCGGTGTATATGTGACTAATTCAAATATAGACTCTAACGGTGGGGGAGGCATTTATTCACTCGACAATACAACTATAAACGATTCAACCATATTTGATAACTATCAAGGGTCATCTATGGTAGGAGGTATTTTTTCAGGGAACAATACAAATATAACCAACTCTACTATATCAGGTAACGGGGGAGATCGTGGCGGAGGTATTTTTTCAGGGAACAATACAAATATAACCAACTCTACTATATCAGGTAACGGGGGAGATCGTGGCGGAGGTATTTTTTCAGAGAACAATACAAATATAACCAACTCTACTATATCGGGTAACACGGCAAACACTGGCGGAGGAATTTATTCAAGCACTACAAACATAACCAATACTAGTATATCAGGTAACAGTGCAGGTTATAGGGGCGGAGGCATTTACTCCTTCAATGATAATAACTTGAACAATAGTATTATCGCGGGCAACACAGCCAGTATAGACCCCAATATAAGAGGTACCATTAATCAAAATAACAATAACATCATAGCAGCATCGGCAACAGGTATTATCGAAACAACTCTAGCCGATAACGGAGGGGATACTCAAACTCTAGCTTTAGTTCCAGGTAGCCAGG